>CAJWWL010000062.1 GCA_913048125.1 uncultured Opitutia bacterium
AGTAGTGTTATGACATTACTATTTTTATTACTTGTAAAACATAGTATTTGTGACTTAGCACTTCAAAGTAGATTTACCAAACAAAAAGGTGACAAGAAAAATCTAACAGATCTAAAAGGCTATCTACATCAAGAATTGTCGTTTGAAATGTTCCATTTGAGAGTCGTCGATTCACTTGAACTTTTTTTTTGTTGGCAACTTTATTGAATCCTCCACACATTGCTATGAGTTCAATTATATTTAATTCGTTTACGTCACTCCTGAAGGTAATTGTTCCAGGCGAGTTGACCTCACCTAGTACTGAAACTTCCTTTCGTGATTGCACTTTTATGGTTACCAGTGGATTGCGAAGATATTCTTGTCGCACGAATTCTTTCTCAAGCAACTGTTCTGCCTCACGAACGGATAAACCTCCTACCCGAAGTTTGCCAACCAAAGGTACCTTTATCTCGTTATTGCCATCGATAGGTTGGGTAGTTGCTAGATTATCTTCATCAAAAACTGTGACTGTAAGTATATCCTTTTCAGCTAAAACATACGAGTTGTCTTTACGACCTGCATTGGAAGACTTAAAGATGCTACTGTCTTGACCGGTTAAACTGAGGTTTTGAAAATGTTGGCTTACAGCTAATAGGATTAATAGTTTAGCTTTCATTTCTTTGGTGATATGGAGATGGCGTTTGTCCTGATTTAGTACTCCTGTAATTTAATCACCCATAACCTTTCAAGGTTGCTGACAGGAGAGTCACCCTAAGATTGGATATAACCACAATCTTTCAAGAAAATACCTTTGCGCCTTCTATCCTTTCTCCACAAAATAATACACTCACTTAGAGAATGAACCACATACAGATCTACTTCAGCGACGATGATGTACGCTCAATGAACATTTCAGAAGTTCAAGCTCTTCTCAAGAAGGGTGAGCTGAACAAGAGTGATTGGGCATTGATAGATGAGTGGGAAGGGGAGTGGGGCACTGTTGGTGAAATTCCTGGGATAAACACTAAGGCTGGTTCTGAGAACAAAATGCGAAGAAAGACCAGTAGGACACTAGAAGCGCCTAAAAAAAAATCTCCTCTTCTATTTTTCTTCATCATTGGGATTTTTGTATTCGTAGGTATTTCTGTCTCTCTCTATTTTATTCTTCCACCAGTCAGAGACTTTGCACACAAAACTATCGGTATTCAGGCTCCGAGTGAAACTGCAGGTAATCCTAGATCAGAAGATCTTAATCCTTCGGCTGAACCTTCTGGATCAAGTCCATCTGTCCGACCTCAGGCGCAATCCCCCCAAGCTGTTTCTTCACCATCTGCTTCTTTCTCTGAACCCGCCCAGCCTTCATTAACACCCCAGGAAGAGGCTCAAGTCGTCAGTCAGTTTCCTTACAAAGTCTTTCCTCCCTTGGTCGAAGCTGTGAAGAACTGGACAGCTATTCCCACAAAACTCTTCCCATTGCCAGTTGCCGTCGCAAAAGAGCTTAACTTCTCTGACCAGACTGGTGGATCAATTTCTGTGCCTGTTGGAGGTACCGTGTTTGTAAACGCTCAAAGAGGACCACAATTACTCATAGGACCAGGGCGTTCATCGCGCATGCAAACCTACGTCACGATAGACGACACTACACTCAAAAATGTAGTTACTAAAATTTACGAGACCAATGTTAATGGATGGAATCGTCTTGTAGAAAAACAACGTCAAGATGCACGCGATCGCATTCTCGCTGGGATGCCTATTGTGCCGGGGGATGTTGCTGTAAGTGCTCCAGTAAACCAACCGACTTCAGGACCAGTGCGCCCTCGTCCTGTTCTTAAAATCGATCCCTCCTTTGGTACCAAGCCTAGAGTTGACAATCGTGGTCGTGTTGCGGTTGCGCTGGCTAGCATTCGTGCTAATGGACTAGAGGACTGCCAAGAGCAATTTATTCAGCGCTGGGGTGTGCTCAAACAGGAACGTATACAAGGGCGACCCTATTGGACTGTCGAAGTTAGCTTTCTTGTCGATTCTATATTCGGTCGCTTTCCTAAAGATGCAAAAGCCCTAATTCGTAATGGAAGGCTAGAGAAGTGGGTGGTTGTTGAAGATGCCTAGCGTGCCACGAGCGAATCACAACTGAATGGATCTTCTGATCCCATTTCTAGAGGTAAAGTGAAAAGGTTAAAAGCGAGTGACACTCGGTCTTCTTTACTTTTGTTCACAGAAACCGCGTGGTTCATTGTGGGTTGAAACAAGAGTAGCATCCCGGGTTCAGGTGTAATTGAACTTTCTTGTCTATTTTGTTCTCGATACAAGAAGTCTCCTGAGTCTTTTGGCACAGTTAGGTAGAATACACCAGACATTGCAGCACGAGCTTTGTGGTTATGCCAACCAGTCGACTCATCTGTTGCCATGCAGTTAAACCAAAAGCTATCCTTTAATATGCCGTGTCCGCATACTAAGTTTTTTCCTGTCTCTTGAGTGGCTAAGTTTGCTGCAGTTGAAAGAACGGCTCGCACAGAAGGTACGAGGTCAATATCCACATAAATATTTTCCCATCTACCATTGATTTTATGGCTGTAAGTCCACTCGGCCCTGGATGCGGTAAATTCAGAAATAATTGATTCTAAAAGGACTGTACTTTTAAGGAGGTCGGACGATTTCAGAATTGGTCCAATACGTACAAGACCTTTATTGTGCATATTATCTGGATTTAAAAAAAGAAGGGTAACTTCAAGCTACCCCTCTTTTTTACAAGGAAATCTTCAAAATATCTAAGCTATAAACCTTCTCTTAGTCTGCGGGTTTCTTCCTTGGCTCGGCGTTCACGCTCTTCGAATTCCTTGAGTTGCTGCGCCCTTCGGATTGCTGCCTCTTGTTCCTGCCTTAAACGATCAGCCTCTGCCTCAGCAGCTTCGGCTCTTTGTCGGGCTGCAAGCACTTGTGGGTCTTCTACGCTTCGTCCAAGTGAGATTAGGCGTCTTCTATCTGCTTCTGCATCCCTTTGGCGTTGGAGAGCACGCTCTCGTGCATTTCTGGCGGCCTCAGCTTCACGTCTTGCATTATCTTGGTCTTTGGCATTCCCGAGTAGACCTCCGAGTAGAGCACCAGTTGCTGCGCCTAGTGCTGCTCCTTCGCCGCCTTCACCTGATTGATGGCCTATGATACCACCAAGAATGGCCCCAGTAGCAGCACCTCCGACTGCTCCGCGCTGAGCGCCTGGTCCAGGCGTCTCGCATCCGGAAAATAATGCAATTGTGAGTAAAAGAGTCGATGTTGTGTGGATTGATTTCATTGGTATTAATATGTGTACGTATTAAATTAATGTCACAAGATCTGAATTTTTACAAATTTCACCTCAAAATATTTCAATTCTTTGTTGGTCGGTCGTTGAGTTGGATCGTGTTCTTAAGCTCTTCTGCTAACCGATTGAAGCGTCTCAGCTTAAGGAAGATTTTCCTACTGACCCAAGCATCAGTGGCAGCATATTGAACCTGAGAATTAGAAAGTTGGCGTCTTGCCCAATTTGAAACCTGAGCTTTTTTGGAGATACGAAACTTAAGGAAAATAGCTGTTAGGCTTCGTAACCCAATTGTCTGGATGCCGAGCTTTCGTGCTAGTTGTCCGATATCAATAAAGCCGCCGGGTTCAAACTCACCGTACTTCTGAAGTCCTGCAATATCATCCTTTACGGCTACGCCAACTTTGAAACAATTTGGGTTCGATAGGATTTGTGTGAGTTCACCTAGGTCTTCTAGGTGAGTGAGCCGGATCAGATAAACAGATTTGCCTGTGGCGAGTTGTATTAGTGCGGGAGGATAGGATACTCCTTTTTGAAAAGTGGGCTTTGTCTCGGTATCGAATCCTAAAATGGTTTCTCGACGCATTGGTCCGAGAGCACGAGTCAATGCTTCTGGCGTCTGGATTAGACGAATCGTTCCAGGAAAGCTTCGAATTGGCAGAGTATTTATTTCCTCCTTCGAAATCCGTTCTGGGTAGCTAGGTTTTCTTGGTTCTGGCGGCACGCCTTTTTAGCTTAGGAATTCTTAGTTTCGTTACCTTTCTGAGCATACGTTGATTGATGTGCAATGGCAAATTGCTGGGCAACTAGAAAATGTTTTTATCATAAACTGGCATTTTTGCTAAATCAAATCCAGTACCAGCTACTGCAGGATGTTGGTTTAGCTGATGCAGTACATCTTGGGTTAGATGGAGACGAAGGCTGGTTGCTGTTTCAACACGCAATGCAGTGCCATCGCTGTTTATGAGCGCAAAGCTGACAACTGTATCTCCAGGTCTGTCATCGAGCGCTTTGCGTACATGTTTTAAAAAATCAACGCGTTCAGTACTGTCCTGTAAATACCATGTGATAGACTTAACCAGTTGTGGTAATTGCCTATCCAGAGGGAGAACTTCCTGAACATTTAGACGGACGTCTCCATCTCTATTTGCTATATATCCTTGGACGGTCACGATTTGATCTTCTAGTAATGTTTCACCTGAAGTCTCATATGCCTTGGAGAACATATGCATATTGAATCCTTGTCTGCGAGTGGACAGGGTAAACATGGCCCAGGGCTTATTATCGTTGCGTGTGAAACGCTTGTTAAGGCCTGTTACCACACCACATAGTCTGAAGGCAGTTCTATGGGGAAGGTTTGGCAAATCCTCTGTTTGCAGCTCGTTCATGCTTGCGGGTAAACTTCCAAATGCATCCAAGGGGTGCCCGGAAATGTAGAAGCCAAGTAATTCTTTTTCTAACTGAAGCTTTTCGGCCTTGCTCATTTTGAGTTTACGGTTGGGTCTTCCGTAACTTGAGTTTTCAGAGTCTTCGCCATTTGCCTCAGTTTGAGAAAATAGGTCGTCGAGGAATGAGGTCTGTCCTGCATCTCGTTCTTGGCGGCGCACAATGGCCTGTTTCATGAGCGGTTCCAGATCCGCTAGAAGTTCGGCTCGGTCTTGGCCAGTTGCGTCAAAAGCCCCAGTCTTAATTAGATGCTCGAGTACACGTTTGTTGACCTTTTCAGACTCAACCCGATTGAGTAAGTCGGACAGGGACTTGAAGGGGCCATCTGCCTCGCGTTCGCCAATTAATATTTGTGCAGCGACTTCACCAACACCTTTTACTGCTGCCATTCCGAAGCGAATACTTGCTCCACCTTCTTCCTTTCGGACAGGTGTGAAGTTTTCCCTGGACTCGTTAACATCTGGTCCAAGTACTTCAATCCCCATCATTTCAGTTTCCTCCACAAAGTGTGCAACTTTGTCAGAGTTGCCTAGCTCGTTAGAGAGGATAGCTGCCATGAATTCAACTGGGTAGTTTGCCTTGAGATAGGCGGTTCGGTAGCTTAGTATTGCGTATGCTGCCGAGTGTGACTTATTGAACCCATAGCCTGCAAATTTTTCTAGAATCTTAAAAATCTCATCGGCCTTTTTCTTGGGGATCTTATTGGTTTTCTCTGCGCCTTTGATGAAGATCTCCCTCTGTTTCTCCATTTCCTCTGGCTTTTTCTTTCCCATTGCACGTCTGAGCATATCGGCCCCACCGAGGGTATAACCAGCAATGACCTTTGCGGCCTCCATAACTTGTTCCTGATAGACCATGATTCCATAGGTCTCTGCGCAGATATCATCTAACAAAGGATGGGCCGTCTTTATTGTGGACGGGTCATTTTTACCTCTAATGTAGTCAGGGATGAGGTCCATCGGACCTGGTCTGTACAGAGCAATCAGGGCGATGATCTCATCTATGGTACTAATGTTGAACTGTCGGCATAGGCTTTGCATTCCAGAGGACTCCAGCTGGAAGACGCCCACGGTTCGCGCTTCATTTAGTAATTGAAAGGTTATCTCATCTTCAAATGTAACTTTTTCGATGTCGAACTCGGCATTGCCTGCCTGCCTTACGTTATTCTCTGCATCGGCTATAACAGTAAGGGTTTTCAATCCGAGGAAGTCCATTTTGAGCAGCCCCAACTTCTCGACAGGATCCTTTGGGTATTGGGTAGTAAGAGCTCCTTCTTGGGTTGTGAGTGGGACAAGTTCGTTAAGAGGTCGATCAGCTATTATAACTCCGGCTGCGTGGGTGCCAGTATTGCGTACCATGCCCTCGATAACAGTTCCTAGTCCATAGATCTTCTCTGCCAGAGGGTTATGCCGCAGCTCTTGCTTAAGTTCCTCGCTCTTGCTGAATGCGTCCTCTAGTGAGATGTTCAGCTCGTCGGGAACCATCTTGGCCAGTTTGTCTGCCTCTGCATACGGAATATCAAGAACCCGGGCGAGGTCACGCACGACCATCTTTGCACCAAAGGTACCGAAAGTTATAATATTGGCTACACAATCGTGCCCATATTTTTCTCGCACGTAGTCGATCACTTCCTCTCTCCGCCTCATACAGAAGTCGATGTCGAAGTCTGGCGGCGAAACACGTTCTGGGTTTAGAAAGCGTTCAAAGATGAGCTTGAAGCGAATGGGGTCGATATCAGTGATCTTAAGCAAGTAGGCGACAAGACAGCCTGCTCCGGATCCTCGCCCAGGACCAACAGGAATATTTTCTTCTTTGGCCCACCGAATGAAGTCCCATACGATTAGGAAGTAATCTAGAAAGCCAGTATTCTGAATGACCTCAATCTCAAAGTCTATTTGCCTCGAAAGGCTTACGGCCAGTTCTTCGTCTTCGACTGAATCTTCAGAGCGGTCTGCTTTCGGGACATAATTCACATTGTAGTGGTCCTGCATACCATCTTGGCAGAGCTTGAGCAGGTATGCTTCGTTATCATCATAGTCAGTAGTCAGCTCGGGTGGGATTTCATATACAGGGTAGTTGTTTTCTCCAAAAGGGAGCTTTACGTCACACATCTCCGCCACGGCTGAGGTGTTGGTGATAGCCTCTGGAACTTCTTTGAAGACTAGTTCCATCTCCTCGCGAGTCTTCAGGTAAAACTGACGACTATCGTACCTCATACGCTTCTCGTCGGCCACCTTCGAACCAGTTTGGATGCAAAGTAGTGCGTCATGAGGGTTCCAGTCCTCAGCATTGACGTAATGAACATCGTTAGCAGCAACGATCTTGAGATCAAAATCCTTAGCGATCTTGCGTAAGTCGGGGATGATCTTCTGCTGTTCTGCGATACCGTGGTCGTGGATTTCTACAAAGTAATTTTCCCTACCAAAGATCTCGATGAATTGACCGACCATATTTTTGGCTTCCTCAATCTCATCATGTAGCAGAAGCTGTGGAACTACTCCTTGAAGGCAACCGGTGAAGCCTATTAGACCGGCCGAGTTCTGAGCAAGGAACTCCATGTCTGTACGAGGCTTGTAATAGAAGCCCTCTGTATGAGAGTCAGAGACGATCTTAGAAAGATTTTGGTAGCCCACAAAATCCTTCGCTAGTAAGCCCATGTGGTTGTATTTATTAATTCGATCGGTACGACTGTGCCCATTGCAAATATAGGCTTCGCAACCAATCAGTGGCTTAACCCCATTTTTCTCTGCCTTTGAGATAAAGTCTACTACACCAAAAAGATTGCCGTGGTCAGTTATGGCAACGGCTTTCATGCCCATCTCAGCAGTCCGTTCCATTAGCCTGTCAATACGACAGCAGCCATCTAGTAGACTGTAATCAGTGTGTACGTGAAGATGTACGAATTCCTTATCCTTACCCATGTTGCTTCTTGTTGGTGTCAACTTGCAGACCATAGCCGCTATCTTGCAAGCAAGGAATCATAACTTTTTGCTGATATTCGAATTAAATTAAAAAACAATTGACGGGCAGTTACTAATCTCAATCATCCTTCGCCCTCATGCCAGTTGAAGTTAATATAAAGAAGGGCGAGCCTGTTGAAAGGGCTTTACGCCGACTTAAGAAACGCCTCGATCGCGAGGGCGTCATCCGCGATGTCCGAGCAAAACGCTATTTTGAGAAGCCGTCTGTTGCAAAACGACGTCGCATTAAAATGGCAGTTTTTAACAATATGGTGCGTCTTAAATACGAGCGTTAGTAACCTAACAACCATCGGTCTCAAACAACCGATACTAATTTCAAGGCTCCTTGACCTTTCCCTAAGTGGAATTCTAAGGGGCCTTTTTTTTGCCATAAATCATGCCATTCGAAGTCTCCTTATCTAGTTGCTGGCTTTCTGGTCGTCACGAAGACGGTTACGAAATGCTACGGGAGATTGCAGACCTTGGCTTTGAATACGCTGAGCTTAGCCATGGTATTCGTGTTACCTTGATGCCTGGTATTCTTAAGGCAGTTGAGGAAGGATGGATTAAGATTTCATCCACTCACAACTTCTGTCCTCTACCTGTTGGGGTCAATCATCCCGCGCCCAACTACTACCAACCATCTTCTCCGCACTCGCAGGAGCGCGAGATGTGGGTCCGTCAGACTCTATCTACCTTAGACTTTACTACCAAGGTGAAGTCTAAACGGATCGTGATGCACTCGGGGAGTGTTGTTGGTAGATTTCTCTTCGACCCCTTTCGCAAGGTCAATAAAATCAAGGCTGTTCGTGGTGACGATTTCGACATGGTTGAGGATGTGCAATATCTTGATGCACTTGAGAAAGCAAAGGGAAAGCTCTTGAAGAAAGCCAGCATTGCTATGGACAACATCTTGAACTCCTACAGCCGAGTCTTACCTCGCGCTAAGGAACTTGGGATAAAGCTTTGTGCCGAGAACCGAGAAGGTACAATGGAGCTTCCTATTGATGATGAAATGTCTGCTTTCCTAGATACTCTACCAGAGCAAGAGGCAGTCGGCTATTGGCATGACACTGGTCATGCCCAGATCAAACACGAGGCTGGTCTAGCTGATCACTATGAACTACTGTCCTTGAATAGTGATCGGCTTACAGGGTTCCACCTACATGATGTGACCGGTGAAGACCGAGATCATTCTGAGATTGGCACTGGTCGTATAAATTTTGATCGTGTGAGTCAGTTTTTCCAGCCTCACCACGCACTCGTGCTTGAGCTACACCCAGCCCTGAAGGTTGAGCAGGTAAGAGCCTCTCATGAGATTATATTGAGCCTCCTTCGAAATCGAGAGAGGGAAGCAAAGAGCTAAGCTTTGCCAGACTAGGGTTTGTAAACCTCAAAAAGAGCTTTAGCGATATCAGATGGAGTTTCTGCAACTGCGATTCCCGCATCCTTCATAGCAGCAATCTTGGCCTCCGCAGTACCTTTACCTCCAGAGACGATTGCACCTGCGTGACCCATCCTACGTCCTGGCGGTGCGGTCACTCCAGCGATAAAGGCCGCGACAGGTTTTTTAACATTTTCTTTGATGTAGGCTGCAGCTTCCTCTTCAGCTGTCCCTCCGATTTCACCAATCATTATAATTGCATCGGTATCTGGATCCTCGTTAAAAAGCTTAATGCAGTCAGTATGGCTGGTGCCGTTGATAGGATCACCTCCGATACCGATACAAGTCGATTGACCATGTCCAGCTGAAGTTATTTGCCAGACTGCTTCATAAGTCAGAGTGCCTGATCGTGAAACAATACCTACACGACCGGGGTTGTGTATGTAACCAGGCATGATTCCAATCTTGCACTCTCCAGGCGTTATTATTCCCGGGCAATTTGGGCCGATCAGTCTTGTTTTACTACCTTCGAGGCGATTCTTCACTTTGGCCATATCTCGTACAGGAATGCCCTCTGTGATTGCAATAACTAGATCAATGCCTGCATCAACAGCTTCAAGAATTGAATCCGCCGCAAAGGGAGGGGGAACGAATATAACGGATACGTTGGCACCCTCCTTGTCCACTGCGTCTTGTACAGTGTTAAGGACAGGAACCGTATCCTCAAACATTTGCCCACCCTTTCCGGGAGTGACTCCAGCAACAATATTTGTGCCATAGTCGAGACATTGTTTTGCGTGGAAGCTTCCAGCACTTCCTGTGATACCTTGTACTACTAGGCGTGTGTCCTTATTTACCAGTACGCTCATTGTTTTGAAAAGATGTTTTGCTTGATTCTGGATTAATTCTAGTCAGCCAACCTCGTTGACGATCTTTTGTGCTGCATCGGATAGTGAGTCGGCTGATGTGATTGCCAGTCCGCTTTCGGCAAGGATCTGTTTTCCAGCCTCTACATTGGTGCCCTCAAGACGAACTACTAGTGGGACTTCGATATTAACGTTGCGGGCAGCAGCAACTATTCCCTTTGCAATTACGTCACACTGCATGATGCCACCGAAGATATTTACTAGCACTCCTTTTACTGCCGGATCGCTGAGTATTATTTCAAAAGCCGCAGTTACCTGCTCCTCCTTTGCACCGCCTCCTACATCTAGGAAGTTGGCAGGTGAACCTCCGAAGTGTTTAATAATATCCATGGTTGCCATCGCAAGTCCTGCTCCATTGACCATGCAGGCGATGTTCCCGTCTAGTGCTATGTAGTTTAGGTCATATTTTGACGCTTCAACCTCTTTGGGGTCTTCTTCGGTTAGGTCCCGGAGTTCCAAGATGTCCTTTTGTCTGTAAAGTGCGTTAGAATCAAAGTTTACCTTTGCGTCTAGGCAAAGTATGTTGCCTTCACCAGTTGTGATTAGAGGGTTGATTTCAACCATCGAGCAGTCCTTTTCCCAGAAGACATCGTACAATCCTCCAAGTAGTTTGATCATCTGCTTGACCTGATCTCCATCAAAATCAAGTCCAAAGGCTACCTGTCTCGCTTGGTAAGGCTGTACTCCAAGTAGTGGGTCGATGTTGATCTTAATGATTTTCTCTGGCGTCTCTTCGGCAACGGTCTCGATGTCAACACCACCTTCAGTTGAGGCTATTATGACTGGTTGTGAAGTTGCACGGTCCATAAGGATGGCGAGGTAGTACTCCTTGCTGATGCTGGAGGCTTCCGTGAAATATACAGTGTTTACCTGCTTGCCCTCTGAACCAGTTTGTTTCGTAACAAGCGTGTTGCCTAGCATTTTCTCGGCGAGCTCTTTGGCCTCCTGCTTGTTCGCGGCTAGTTTTACACCGCCTTGGAATCCATCAGAGAAAGTGCCTTTACCACGGCCACCTGCGTGGATCTGAGCTTTCACCACCAGTTCACCGTCTGGTAACTGCGCAAGTGCTTCGTGGATTCCTTCAGAAGTACTGGCCGCTGCACCGGGTGCTACGGCTAGTCCATGTTTTGCAAAAAGTTCTTTTGCTTGGTATTCGTGGATGTTCATGGATTGTTTACTATTTCCGTTGTGCGAAGAAATCTCTCTGCCGCCCTTAGGCAATCATTTTCAGCACACCTGCTTGATTTCTTTTCCTCAAACAAGAAAACCTCGGCCAAGAGACCGAGGTTTTCTAGTTTTCTCAAGGGGATTCCCTTTTGGCAAATCTTAGCTCCTCTTAATAGAATCAATCAACCGCAAGTAAGTGCGCTTCTGTTTGCTCTTCAGTTCTTTCACGTAGCCTTTGCCTTTGATGTCTACATTGCTATCAACGAATTTATCGAAGGTAAGTGCTTCAGTCTTATTGCCATTTTTATCCTTCTTTATCTTTGGCAGGGCAGTTTTGTTCAGTCTGATTTTTTCCCCACCTTTCGTCTCTAGGTAGTAGTAGGTGTATACCCTTTCGTTTTTACCTTTCGACTCTCTCTTCGTCAATTTTCCTGAGATTTCTAAAGTGATCAACTCAGGTTTTTCTTTGGTGGAAGGTTTTGCTTTGTTTTCGGCATCAACCTGTAGGCCAAAAAACAGCATCATGGCTGCGATCATGGGGATGATGGTTTTGTTCATAATCATTTTTTAGTTTGGTATTGACCTTCAAACCTTACTTTATAAATCGTTATGTCAAATATAATAAAAATAAATACACAAACCTATTTTGATATAGAATATTAATTGCTAATCCTGGGGGTGATGTATTCGAGGCATAGTCAATAGTATTTCCAGCAATAGCGTCAGAGAACGCATGCTAGGGCTGTTGCGGAATTGTAGATGATGCTTAATTCAAAGCTTGATCGTTTCACCAGGCTTTGGACTAAGGATTCTTGAGGATGGGCAGACATCTTCTAGTTTATCTATAAACCATTGGCGTGCCTCTTGGTCGCCGTGAGTTAGAAGGATTGAATCAGCCTTTTGCTTTTGGGCAAAGTCAAGGAGTTCAGACCTTTCGGCGTGACCGGTAAGATCGAAGTTGTGGATTTCTGCTTGCAGAGTGGTTTCGTGGTTGAGTTCCTCGAAGTAGAAATTCTCACCGTGTTTTGTGGTCTTAAGCTGCCCTCCCGGAGTGTCAGGATCACAGTAGCCAATAAAGCAAATACCATTTGCGGGATCTTGAATTAGAGATGCGGCAAGATTATAAGAGGGAGTCTTTTCGACAAGCATACCAGAACTGACCAAATACAGTCCCTTGTTGCCAGGGTTGCGGCCTGGCTTTAAATCTCGCGAAGGCGGACGAATTCCAAGGTCCTTGAGAATACTTCGGTCGAACCGGGGGTAGCCCTTTTTACGTGAGAGTAAGTCAAAGTAGTTGACGATATCCATTCCTAGTCCAGAGCAGAACACTTGGCAGGGTGGGAGTTTTCCATTGTGAAGAGCCATTTGAACTACAGCTAACATCTCTTGCATGCGTCCAAGAGCAAAAACTGGGACAAGGCAGGAACCTCCCTGCTTCAAAATCTTAGAAATGGTCTCAAGTAGTTTGGAAATAACAGTTTCACGGTCGTTGTCAGGCGAAGATGGAGTGGCCCCACGAGTCGTCTCCATGACGAGAAGATCAGGACGTATTTCTGGAACATAAGCACCGTCGAGAATTTGTTGATGCTGGAATTGTATATCACCTGAAAATAAGATGGTACGTCCAGCATAGGTCATCCGCACTGCAGCTGCTCCCGGGATATGACCAGATGGGTGAAGTTCGATTTCTAGAGTGTCTTTATCTTCTCCAAGCCTAAAGGGACGCAAGAATTCCATAGGAAGAATTTGATCTTCGACTATTGCGATTTCTCCACGAGTGTAGAGAGGGTATTCAGATATTCCTAGCTCTGAACGCTGGATTTTCATAATCTGAACAGAGTTTCTCAGCATCCGGCCAGCAATTGCTGATGTGCCGCTGCTCATGATTATCTTCGCATCAGGATGCCGACGAGCCAAAACAGGAAGAGAGCCTAGGTGGTCTAAGTGGGCGTGAGTAACCAAGATAAAATCTAGCGAGTCATCAGGGATTTGTGAATAAGTTGGTAGCGCCTCATATCCAGCGAATTTAGGATGTAGGCCAGTATCTACAACAAACCGCCACGGGCCAAACTCCACATGGTATGAGTTGGCCCCGATACCACCCTCACGATTGAGGTCTGTAATTTTTATTGTCGCCATCTAATCAGCCTCCCGCGACTACCTTAACAATTTCAAGGTTATCTCCATCGTTTAGGGTTTGCTCAAGCATTTCAGCAGGGGTTAATGCATTGCGGTTGTGTTCAATCGCTACTCGCTTTGGAGCGAGGTTTAGGGTCTGTAGGAAATCTGGAATAACTGACCCTTCTACGAGTTGGTACGTTTTCCCGTTTGCGGTTATAGAAATTTTGCCTAGTTCGTTCATGCTATCTTTACTTCTCTGACTAGTGTGGCATCGAAATCTTTCCAGACAGGTTCGTATCCCTTGTTGTAAAGCATGGTGGCAATTTCCTTTGGCGAGCGTTCGTCAGCAATATGGAATTGCTCGCCAGGTTGCTCCCGTTTTGGTTTCCAGGAGTCGGAGGAGTAGTCGCTGTAGGCACCTGGCTCTGTAGAAGAGCCTGCACTCATGTTTGTGAACCCTAGGGAGAAGATGCTGTCGCGAAAATAAGGACTTTCGCGGGTTGAAAGTACAAAGGCAGCGTGGGGAAGGAGAAGCCTCAGGGCGGCAACTAATTGTACCAAGTGGCGATCGCTAAGGAGGTGTTCATTTTGTGGTTCGAAGTTACCAGCAGCAGGACGCATCCTCGGAAAGCTTATAGAGAGCTGGGCATTGCAGCAGTATTTCGTAAGGTGTAAAGCATGCGCTGCGAGAGCCAGCGCTTCATGTCGCCAGTCGTGTAGTCCAAAAAGTGCACCTATGCCAAGCCTTCTAAAACCAGCTTCGTATCCACGTTCGACGGAATCAAGTCTCCAATCAAAATTTTTCTTTGGGCCGTGTGGGTGAAGGTCTTTGTAGCTATTTCTTTGATAGGTTTCTTGGTAAACTACAACTCCCTCAGCCCCTTCCTCAACGATGGGGTAGTAGTCATCTGTCTCCATAGGCGCGATTTCGACAAGAAGACTTGGTATTTTTTTGAGACAACTCCGAATGCATTGCTGCACGTAGTTGCCTGAGACAAATTTCGGATGTTCGCCAGCGACCAGTAATAGGGAACGAAATCCCTGCTTAGCAAGTAGGTTTGCCTCGTGGG
>CAJWWL010000063.1 GCA_913048125.1 uncultured Opitutia bacterium
TTGGTCATGGTCAAACCTTGGCAGTAATTGAAGAAGTCCATGTCCATGGCGAACGAGCCATCTTCCCTCAAATCGAGCAACTCTTTAAGAATTACTTCCTTGTATCTGGGCGTACCATAGGGAGCTAAGCCCATCAATTTGTATTCACCAGAGTTAACCCGAAATCCTGTGAAATATGTGAAGGCGCTGTAGAGAAGGCCAAGGGAGTGCGGAAATTGGAGGGCCTTGTGAATCTCAATATGGTTGCCTCGACCTGAACCTATGGTCGAAGTATCCCACTCCCCGACCCCATCCACGGTTAAAATCGCAGCTTCATCAAATGGACTTGGGTAAAAAGCACTTGCTGCGTGAGACTCATGGTGCCCGGGGAATACAATCTTCTTCTTGTATTTGCCTCCGAGCGCATTCTTGATTTCGCGAGGTATATGCAACTTCTGCTTGAGCCAAAGTGGCATTGCGGAAAGAAAAGATTTAAGTCCTTGCGGAACGTAAGCTATGTAGGTCTCCAACAACCGGTCGAACTTTAAGTAGGGCTTCTCGTAGAACACCACAAAGTCCAGTTGGTCTGCAGTAATTTTGCCTTCCTCTAGGCAATAATCAACTGCCCTTGAAGGAAAGTTATGATCGTGCTTGATGCGGGTGAAGCGTTCCTCTTGTGCTGCAGCTACAATTTTACCATCCACGATCAATGCAGCAGCACTGTCGTGATAGTACGCGGAAACTCCAAGTATCTTTTTGCCCAAGTCTGGTAGGGGAACGTAAGGGGATTGCAGGGGCTGGGCAACCCCAGCAGAGAATAATTTTAAAGAACTCTAGAATGCCATGTATCTGCAAAAATTTCAATTCAGAAAGAAAACCGATCAGAATCCATATTGCGCACCAAGAGTACATTAATTGCTCAGAAGAGTAAGGCTTCTATAAAGCATGATAATCTCGCTCGATCTGGATTAGCCTTGACGGTAAGGGGGTTCAGCAGGAAGTTAATCGAGGAACCGGCTGGTTGGCACGCCGCTGGCAAAGTGAAGAAGATATGGAAGAAAAAAAGCCCTTCATAAGCTGCATATGGCTACTAGGCTCTCACACGCTGGTAACCTTCAACGATAATCTTGCGAAGTATATGTTGCTTGGACTTTGCGGGGCTTTGATGACGCAGGCTGATTTTGAACAAGCCAACGTATATATAGGCGTACTACTTGTCGTGCCATTTATCTTGTTCGCGCCACTAGCAGGTTGGATGGCAGATCGTTTCTCGAAGAAAACTGTAATCAGTGCTACATTGCTTGCACAGGTGGGTGGACTGGCTGTCATAGCATACGGCATGTATCGCCACAGTCTGCCAATTTCACTGACGGGTTTCTTTTTGTTGGCGGTTCAAACCATCTTCTTCTCCCCTGCTCGTTATGGAATTGTTAAGGAGTTAGTGGATACTCGTCAGCTCGGACTAGCCATCGGCTGGATAGAAATGCTGGGCTACTCAGCGGTTCTAGTAGGAGGCTTCGCCGGAGGTGTCGCATTCCAAGCTTCATCTGAGAGAATGAATGAGGATAGCTGGATGGCTGGATTGATTGTCACAGTAGGGATCATCCTTCTGTCACTATTCTCTTGGCTCCTATTTCAGCCCACAAAAAAAACATCAGCTAGCAGTGATGTTCCATTCCGGCTCCGTAATCTTACCGGCCATTTTCAGGAACTCAGGGAGACCATGCAGGACCGAGGCTTGTGTCTATCACTTCTTGGATTCGCTTGGTTCATCGGCGTAGCGTGGTTGGTTATCCTCTGCCTGAGTCTCGTGGCTAAGGATATTGCTGAACCAGACCAGGTAGGTAAACTAACGGGGATATTTAATTTATTCCTTGGCGTAGGCATCATTGTAGGGAGCGTATTCACTGCCTACATCAATAGAGGTCGTGTAGAGTTAGGTACTGTTGCCGCTGGAGCGCTTGGTATGGCTGTTGCACTCCTGCTTGCTGGTATTACATCGCCAGATAAGGGAGATTCTCATTTCGGGTTTAATGCCAGTCTCATCCTGATGGGTTTCTCTGGAGCTATCTTTTCCGTACCACTGCGAGGCTTCATGGTAGATCGAGCAGGCGAAGAAAGGAGGGGCCGAGTTCTAGCATCCTCGACGCTACTTAGTAATCTTTTCGCCCTAGCTTTCATCGGAGTCCATTTACTGCTATTAAATGTTGATGAGGGGCTAGATGCAGAGCAACAGCTACTTTTCATGGCACTACCCAGCCTGCTTGTGACCTGTTACGTTCTTAAGCTGCTTCCAGAAGCTCTTTTCCGGACTCTAATACTTGTACTTACACGAATATTCTACCGATTGCAGATTCGAGGAATTGAAAATATTCCCGCCCAAGGCGGCGCACTGCTGATTGCTAACCATATCTCCTACGCCGACCCTCCTTTGATCGGTGCGGCCTGCTCTCGACCTGTTCGCTTCATAGGTTTTTCAGGACTATCACGCTCAAAACTCATGCGATGGATTTTCAAGATCACAGGTGTGATCCCTGTTTCTGCAGCTAAAGCCCGAGAAGCAATCACTAAGGCTGCGGATCATATTGCAGCTGGAGAGATTGTATGTATTTTCCCTGAAGGAGCCATTTCTCGTACTGGTGCAATGCAGGGCCTTAAACGTGGCTTTGAATTGATAGCCCGCAGATCCAAGGCGCCGGTCATACCCGTAGGGCTGGATGGCCTCTGGGGCTCCATCTTCAGCTACGAACGCAACAAATTCTTTAATAAGAAACCTCTCCAAATCCCCTATCCTGCACGAGTCACATTTGGTAAGCCCATGAATACACAAGACGCCTCTTCACCTACAGCCCGACAGGCACTGCAAGACCTTGCCGAAGAAGCCTTCTCCCAACGACCAGCGCTACAAGGCCACATTGGGCGCGCAGTCTTCAATGGTTTAAAATCAATTGGCGGAGAAGAAATCATTGTCGATCACACTCAGGAACGCCGTCCGATTAAAGCGAACCTGCTTCTAACTCTAGGTCTGGCCTTCCGGAAAAAACTTGCAGAGATCACCTCCGCAAAGCGGGTTGGCATAGTTCTACCTCCCGGCATTGGCGCAACTGTTGCAAATCTAGCGTGTATACTTGGGGATAAGATTCCCGTTAATCTCAATTTCTCACTTGGCCAAGCAGCGCTGGAATCCTGCGTTCGACGGGCACAGATCGACACGCTGATAACAACCGAACAAGTCCAGAAACGTTGCCCCAATTTGCCTAAGACCTCGATAACTCTTGATATAAAGGATGAACTAAAGGCATTGGCTAAGGAAAAGTTTTCACTGGGCATAACGCTAGGGATGCTGAAGATAATGCCTGCTAGTCTCGCCGCCAGTTTCTTCAGTATACCTAAAAAAGGAGACCGCGAGGAAGCCGCTCTCATCTTCACCAGCGGCAGCTCTGGTGAACCTAAGGGCGTAATTCTCTCCCACCGGAACCTACTCGGTAATGTGGAGCAAATCTCGGACATCAACCTCATCGACCGCTCACAGACTCTTCTGGGCAACCTTCCGTTGTTTCACAGCTTCGGCTTCCTCGTAACTCTATGGTATCCCCTAATCAAAGGGATTCGGCTCGTCACAGTCCCCTCCCCGCTGGAAGTTCGCAAGGCCGTCGATGCCATACACGAAGATAAAGTTACCGCTCTCCTCGGAACACCGACTTTTCTCAAGCCATATTTGAAAAAGGCCGAACCAGAAAAACTCGAATCTCTACAGTTCGTGATTGCCGGCGCCGAAAAGACTCCCGCAGGACTGGCCGAGCAATGGCATGAAAAGTTTGGCTCTCAGTACCTCGAAGGCTACGGACTTACAGAGACATCACCTGTCTCAAGTGTAAACCTGCCCGACCCGCCAGTCACAGAAGGTCAGGTCCATAAGGAACATGGTTCACGAACCGGTGCAGCAGGACGCCTACTCCCAGGAATGACTATCAGATTCATTGATCCTGATACTGGGAAAGAAAACCCCTACGGAGAAACCGGTGTAATCACTCTCAAAGGACCCAATATCTTTGAAGGCTACCTCGGCCAACCTGAAAAAACTAAAGAAGTTCTTAAGGATGGTTGGTTCACTACCGGCGATATTGGACGTATGGACGAGGATGGGTTTATATTTATTGAGGGCCGCCTATCTCGCTTCTCAAAGATTGGTGGAGAGATGGTACCACACGGCACAGTAGAAGAAGCCATAGTAAAAGCATTAGAGCTAGACCTAGGTGAAGGACCAGTAATCGCCGTAGCTGGAAAACCTGACGTGGCAAAGGGGGAAGCACTTGTTTTACTTCACGCTATCGACCTCGATCTCAAGGAACTACGCACGAAGCTGTCTGAAGCTGGACTAGCAAACCTTTGGATTCCCAAGAACACCCAAAAAGTTGAGTCAATACCTACGCTTGCTACTGGAAAGCTGGACCTCAAGGCAATCCAGCAACTCGCACTCGAAGCATAGCTCAAGTCGAGGACCAGGAAGCGTTGGCCCAGTTTCTGCTTTGCATGGAGGATTAGGTAAATCCTTCCACCATGGCAGAGAACTATTATATACCCCCGACTAGTCTGGATAAATTTTCTGGAGTAAACCTCTCCAAGAACATGGGTCTTGGCGAGGCAAAGCTCAAGATTTCTACTGTAGGAGGAAATGCAAAACGTGCCGAGATGGGGCTTCCCCAATATCGTAAGAGCCTGAACAAGTTCATCTCCAAAAGCACTAAGGACATCTCCTATCTTGACGGAAAGGAAACCCTCAAGGGCGTGAAGGCAGCAGCTACTGGTGTCCCAAGTAGCTCACCTGACTATAGTGCCAGATTAACAAACTCTTTAGAGAAGGTGGAACTCAAAAAGAAAAAACTAGGGCTAAGCGATGATGAGTTGAAGGAGATCATCCGAAAGAAAAAAGCCCAGCGAGAGGCCCTTGAAAAATGGAAACAAGAAAAACGTGAAGCCGTAAAACTCGAAAATGAGGCTAGCATCAAGACCACTGGAAGCGTCGAGATGGCAAAGCTATCTTCGGTGCTTCTAGATGATTCTCCTCCAGCATTCGATAAAAAAGAGAAGGTAACCCAGACTTATTCCCAACCCACTGTTGAATTGTCAGATACTGCTGGAAGTACAGAAACAAGTAGTGGAAATGAGGGTGGCAGTGAGCCAGTATTAGATTCCGAAGCCTAATGAAGCCCCCAAAACTCCTACAGGCTGTAGGTACTGAAATTGCAATCGCATGGGACGACGGTTCTGAGTCTTACTACCCCATGGATTACCTCCGTGCAAAATCTCCAAGTGCAGAGAATCAAGGCGAGGTTGATATTCTGGGTAACCGGCATGGTGGCGACGACAGAGAAGAGTTTCCTGGCGTCAAGGTCACAGGTTGGGAGTTTGTGGGCAATTACGCTGTGAGATTTGGTTTTAGTGACGGACACCAAACGGGATTATTCAGCTGGGACTACCTCCGCCAGATCGAACTCCATGTCGACTAGGCGTATTATTGAATAGATTCGAAAGATGGTCTATAGTTGGCAACTCAAGCCAACCCACGATCAGATGCACTTTCAGCGAAAGTGAGTATCGCTTCCAAAATTAGATCACCATCCTCACTTTTCTGACTGCGAAGCCGTTCCATGGCCTGAGTCTTGTTCAACCCCTCCTTGAAGAGAGTCTTGAAGATGGCTCGTGCCCGTTCGATCTCGGAAGTGGAGAAGCCATAGCGCTCTAAGCCTACCTTATTGATACTACGATGGTCTGCTGGCGAACCATCTACCAACATGAATGGCAACACATCCTGTACAACCTTGGAACAGGCTGAGAGCATAGCATGGTCTCCCAAACGACAGAACTGATGGACGCCAACACCCCAACCAACATTTACATGGTTCCCTGCGACCACATGCCCGCCAAAGGCGGAGTGGCTACTCATTACTAAGTGGTTTCCAATTTGGCAATCGTGGGCGATGTGACTGTAGGCTAGGATAACATTTTCGTTGCCTACAACAGTATGCTCGCCGTCGTTAGTGGCAGCGTGAACGGTGACATACTCACGGAAAGTGTTGCGACTTCCGATTTTTAGACCAGGTTTACCGCCTTCAAACTTCAAGTCGTGGGTCTTAGCGCCTATGAAGGAGTATGGGTAAATGATATTTTCATTACCCAGCTCGGTAAACCCTTCGATTGTAGCATGATGCCGCACTACCGTACTATCGCCAATCCGGACATTCGGGCCGATGATCGCATAGGCGCCAACCTCGACTCCTTCACCTAGCTCCGCGCCGGACTCAATAATAGCGGTGGGATGGATTTGTGTGCC
Organism: uncultured Opitutia bacterium; assembly: GCA_913048125.1. Lineage (GTDB taxonomy): Bacteria > Verrucomicrobiota > Verrucomicrobiia > Opitutales > JABJCN01 > JABJCN01. The sequence continues at coordinate 6,314 of CAJWWL010000063.1, forward strand.
CATAGATCAAAAGCTTAAGTTTACTCACCAGAATCGACCAATGTAAACATCAGTTCAGCCGAAGAAACTACCTTACCAGCTACCTTGCATTGCCCCTTGGCTTGAGCAATCTTGTTACCTCGCATCTTGACCAGTTCAACATCAATCTCCAGTTGATCGCCAGGCTCAACTGCTTGACGAAACTTCACTTTGTCACAACTCATGAAAAAGGCCACCTTGCCCACACTAGAAGTGCGACGGAGCATCAGAATTCCTGCCGCCTGGGCCATAGCCTCCACCTGCAGGACGCCGGGCATAACTGGACGACCCGGGAAATGTCCCTGAAAATAGGGCTCGTTGATGGTAACATTCTTGACCGCACGTAGGTGCGTGCCCTCGTCGTCTATGTCCAAAACTCGATCTACGAGAACGAATGGATATCGGTGCGGTAGGGTGTCGAGTACACGACGGATATCCAATACCTTCTCGTCAGGCAGAACTGTAGAACTAATTGATGAGGATTTGCGTCTGTTTTGTTTACTAGAGCGAGCCTGAAGAATCTTATTTGCAAGCTCTGAGTTCAGAGCATGTCCTGGACGCACCGCAATGACATGGCCCTGTAATGGTCGTCCCAGCAACAATAAATCTCCAATAATATCGAGTATTTTGTGCCGAACAAACTCGTCATCAAACCGAAGAGGCTCCTTAGAAAGAATCTTATCACCTCGGATGACAATGGCACTATCAAGACTACCCCCTTGGATCTTGCCTAACTTCAGTAACTCCTCGATATCTTCGTAAATTGTAAAAGTGCGAGCAGGTGCAATTTGGGATATGTAGGTCTCCGGGTCTATATCAATCGAAAGATGCTGAGTGTGAACGCCGCGATCGTCTGCTGAAGTGCAAGTGATTCGGAAGCCTTTATGCGGCAGCACAATCATGGAGCGATTGCCCGAAGTCACCGATAGCGGTTCCTCGACCTCGACAAACTCACGATCAGCCTCTTGGTCAACAGGTTCAGCCTCTTGAATAAGGTTGACGAAATGCTTTGCTGAACCATCGAGAATCGGCGGTTCACTGGCGTTCATCTCTACGACAACATTATCAACCCCGCATCCATGCATTGAGCTAAGCACATGCTCCACAGTGTGAACCTTAGCATGACCATTTGCTATAGTTGTCGAGCGCACAAGCTCAGTAACATTGGCGGCATCGGGCCTCACTTCTGGCTTCCCGTAAAGATCAATACGCCGAAATACAACACCGTGGTTAACCGGCGCAGGCTTTATGGTAAGTGTGACTTCTTCACCGGTGTGCAGGGACTTACCGCTGATTGAAGCTTCCCGAAGGATGGTCCTCTGTTTCATAAAAGAAAATTGATCCTCATTATGTCTGACGCAGAAAAAAACTGGAAGGTGCGTCTGGGTCAATGGTCAAAAAAATAGTAATAGAGGGATGCGGCTACAGCCAATTTTTGTGTTGCAGAAGCACTAAGCAGGAATTGTCTGAGAACCCTAACAAACTTAAGCTACAACATCTCAAAAAAACGTCATGCCTTCACCGACTGAAATTCGTAAGGGTCGCGTCCTGGATTATCAGGGCGCCCCACACCTCGTCCTCGAAATGATGCACCGCACGCAAGGTCGACAAGCTGGATTTGTACAGACTACTTTACGCAATCTCGACTCCGGCTCTACTACTACAACCAAGTTCAGATCAACAGATAATGTATCGTTCTTACATACAGAGACCAACAAATTAGAGTTCAGCTATGTGGACACCGAGGGCTACCACTTTATGGATCCAGAGACCTACGAAGATACCGTACTGCCAGCGGAACTTATGGAGGACTCGAAGGACTTTCTCGTAGAGAATACAGCTTACGATATATTGTTTGTTGATGGTCGTGCCATCCAGTTACAGTTACCTGTGACGATTGAAATGGAAGTCACTGACGCACCTGAAGGGCTCAAAGGGGATTCTGTCAGCAATGTACAGAAGTCAGTAACGTTAGAAACTGGTCTCGTTGTTCACGCTCCCTTATTTATTAAAACAGGAGAACGGATCCGAATAAATACGGAGAATAAAGAATATCAGGGAAGAGCGTAGGCTGTCCCTGTTTGCTATGCCATACTGAGATCGCTCGCGTGAGCGGGGAGTTTTGGAGAGAGGGGTAAAGGGCTATGCCACTCGTTCAACAATGAGATCTGGAATATTAGGACGCTTAGGTGCCAACCGGTAAGCTGACTTGAGGTATTCCAAGGCAGACTCCAGACGTGCCTCGTCGTTGTAGTGAATCATCATGAGAGGTTCACCCTGCTTGACCTGAGTACCTACCTTCTTGACGTCAGTAACGCCAACAGCGTGGTCGATTTTTCCGCTTTTGTTAGTTGAAAGCATTTGCACGCCCCATGCAATCATGCCGGTATTGATCGCATGAACATAGCCACGCTTAGGAGCTGGAAGCTTCTTAACATACTTGGCTGTCTTAAACTTATCGGGATTTTCAAGGTAGTCGGAGTTTCCTCCTTGAGCAGCAACCATCTCCTTGAATTTTTCAAAGGCAGAGCCATCTTCCAGATGACGTTGAACGGTCTGCTTGGCTGAAAGTGTTGAACCTGCAACTCCAGCTAGTCGAACAATCTCCATGCCGAGTTTTTGCACGAGCAACTTTAGATCTTCAGGGCCTTCGCCCTTGAGCAGTTCGATAGCCTCCTTAATTTCCAAACCAGTACCTACAGCACTACCGAGTGGCTGGTTCATGTCAGTAACTAGAGCTACACAACGACGTTTCATAGAACGACCAACTCGGGTAATGGATCGAGCAAGCAGTTTAGCCTGTTCGAGGTCATTTACAAAAGCTCCATTTCCCCATTTGACGTCGACGACTAAACCCTCAGCACCTGCAGCAAGCTTACGGCTCAGTGCACTTCCAGTTATCAGCGGGATACATGGTATAGTACCGGTCTTCTGACGGAGTTTGTAGAGAATTTCATCAACAGGAGCAATTTCCGGATGCTTTTCAATCATGCAGCAACCCACTTCCCTAAGCTTATCTTCAAATTCGTCGAGGTCTGCCTTAGCTTTAAAACCAGGAATAGAGGAGAGCTTGGTTAGGTTACGGATACCATAGTCCTCATCTTCACCGTTCATGGTGGGCATCAAAACACCGGCAGCAGCGGCTAATGGACCAAGAACAAGAGAGGTCTTGTCGCCAACCCCCCCCGTGGAATACTTGTCAATTTTGGGACGGGTGAAACGGGATAGATCAACCACTTCGCCCGAAAGCATCATTTCCTCAGCATAAGCAGCAGTCTCTTGAGCAGACATATTCTGAAAGAAAATGGCCATGAGTAAAGCAGCTTGCTGGTAATCCGGCATCTCATCGTCGTAAATCGACTCTACAATAAATCGAATTTCTTCTGGGGTAAACTCCCCACCATCTCGTTTCTTCTCCACTAGGAAAGTGAAGGTCGGCTTGATAAACTTGCGAGGCGCAGCAATGCGTTTTTTCATAGAATCTGAGGTGTGGGCACTTGGGGATAAGCCAGTTGGCAGAAAAGGCGGAATAGCAAAATAGTTTTAACGAAAATGTCGAACCTTTTCTAATAATAATGCAGTTTCCCGCGTGTTTAGGACTTCCATGCTTGACGGTCTAGTAAGCAGCAATTGCTTTCAAATTACATGAACTGGCCCTTCTACATTGCTAAATACTTAGACAACGTTATCGCTAAAACCGCCCGAAGCCTAGATGCTTTTGACGACTCGTTCGAGTCTGACTTACGGCCCGCTGATGCAAGATTTGGCGAATTTCAAGCGAATGGAGTTTTGCCCTATGCTAAGCGAAAAGGAGCAAACCCCAGAGAGCTGGCGAACCAGTTGGTGACAGCTCTAAGGACTTGCGATTCAGCTCTCACCGAGGCAACAAATCTCGAAATCGCAGGCCCAGGTTTCATCAACTTCAAATTTCTGCCGAAATTCTATTTGGAATGGCTTAGCTATCTCAGCAACCAAGGAGAACTTGAAGATGCAGCCAAGAGTCCGATTGCCAATAAAGTTGTTGCGGTCGACTTTAGCTCCCCAAATACAGCCAAGCAGATGCACGTCGGACATATCCGATCTACTGTGATTGGAGAGGCGCTATGCCGACTACTCGAGTTTCAAGGCGCACAAATAATTCGAGATAATCATGTAGGTGACTGGGGAACTCAGTTTGGGATCCTCATAATGGCACTAAGGCATTTCAATATTGAGCTTGATTCAGATGCACCTGATGCCCTTGAGCAGCTTGAAGACCTTTACAGAAGAGGGTCGGCTCTAACTAAAGATGATGACAGTAAGCTCGAAATCGCTCGAATAGAACTGGTCAAGCTTCAGAAGGGAGACTCCGAAAATCTTGCACTTTGGGAACAAATCAATGCCATCAGCTATCAGGCGTTTCAGTCAATCTATGATCAACTTAACGTACGCTTCGACCACGTGCTTGGTGAGAGTTTCTACCGGGATAAGGTGGATGAAGTATACAATGGTTTAGTGCATCATGAGATAGCCCAAGAGAGTGAAGGAGCTCTTGTTGTGTTCCACCCTGAGCATGCTCGTTACAAGAAGCAGCCCTTCATTGTTCGCAAGTCAGATGGAGCTAGCAATTACGCTACTACAGATTTGGCAACTATTCTCTACAGAATTCGAGAATGGATGACCGACGAAGTCATATACGTTACGGATGGTAGACAACAAGACCACTTTCAACAGCTCTTCCTTACCGCTGAAAAATGGATTCGTCATCTGCAAGACCATAAAATACCCAACCTTAGACACGTCTGGTTCGGTACAATTCTCGGAGAGGACGGCAAAGCCATCAAGACCCGAAGTGGCGACCCGATAAAGCTAAAGGACCTTCTCGCAGAAGCTATTGAACGCTCCCGCAAAATTGTAGAAGAGAAAAACCCCGATCTCACCTCACAAGAACGGGAGGAGATTGCTCGACTCGTTGGGCTTGGCGCGATCAAGTATGCTGACCTATCTCAGAACCGGACTAACGACTATGTGTTCTCGTGGGATAAAATGCTCAGTCTTGATGGCAATACTGCTCCATACCTTCTTTACGCAATTGTCCGCATCCGGAGCATTTTCCGTAAGGCGGGTCACAAACCTGGAGAAGGTGAAGAGTTTGCAACGGCTCCAGAAACATCAGAGGAACTCTCACTTGCACGACAGCTTTTGCTCTTTTCCAGTGCCTTGGAGCAAGCGACTTCAGATCTGCGCCCTCACTTTCTTTGCACCTACTTGTACGAACTTGCAGGCTCATTCAGCACCTTTTACAACTCAAACAAGGTCGTCGTTGAAGACTCAGCAGTAAAAGCTCGCCGATTGATGTTGTGTGCCCGTACTCTTACAGTGATGGAGGCTGGCTTGTCACTGTTAGGAATCGAGACTCTAGAAAAAATGTAAACTTCTGCCTAACCAGTTAACTCGTCCACAAAAGAAACTAGGGTGTCAAATGTGGGGATACTGTACTCTTCAAGGAAATCCGTAGGTTCACCATCAGATGCTTTTCCAGAACGAACGAAAGCCGCCCGAATGCCGCCATTAAGACCTGCCTTTATATCGCAAAGCTTGTCACCCACCATCCAGCAAAAATCCGGATTAAGGTCATACTTGTCGCACATTTCCAATATGAAACGAGGAGAAGGCTTCCGATAAACAGGAGCGTCCTCAGGCGTCTCCGGTGCGATACATATTTCAGTAAAGGGATTCTCACTAAACCCCAACATCTCCACCATGCACTGGTTGCAGTGCTCAGCATCCTCAAGAGTGTAAAAGCCACGACCGATGCCGGACTGGTTAGTGAACAAGAAAAGCAGGTAGCCACTTTTTACAGCAATTCGTAAGGCATCGCCAATTCCAGCAATCAACTGCAAGTCTTCGGGCTTGTGCAGATAATGTGTATCTACTACCAGAGTTCCATCTCGATCGAGAAATAACGCCTTACTCACAAGACCTCTCCGAGAGTAACCAATTCTTCAGGCGAAACTGTCGCAGTGCCTACTTTTCCCACAACGATTCCAGCGGCAAGATTGGCAAGGCGAGCAGCGCGTTCAATCTCAATGCCTGCAGCCCGCGCCAAAGTCAGTACTGCGATCACTGTGTCCCCTGCCCCAGACACATCAAAAACCTCGCGAGCCATGGTCGGGATACGCAAAGATACTTCACCAGATTCGCAAACTAGCATCCCATGTGCACCTAGGGTGATCACCAAGTTCTTCGGCATATGGGACTCATAGATGCGTCGGCAAACCTCCTCTGCAGGAAAGGCCTCATCCCGGTTCACTTTAATTCCAGCCATCTGTAACGCTTCATTCCTGTTCGGCGTAAGCAGATCTAAGCCTCTATGACTGACGGGCCGCCGTGGTTTTGGGTCCATCGCAAGTAATACTCCTGAGTTGTTCAGTGCCGAAATTAATTCGGTAGACAAGGAGCCTTTACCGTAGTCAGAAAGAATAACAGCGTCCGCGCCGGTAGCACAATCGACAACCCGCTTGATCTCATCGGGGCCAAAAGCATATCGTGAGGGTGAATCCTCTCGATCCAAACGGCAGAGTTGCTGGTTTCGAACCATGACTCGAGTCTTAACAATTGTAGTCAAGTCGTCGGAATGGAAAGCCTCGTTAAGACCTATCCCCTTAGCCTCGAGAAGTCTGCGGAGAATATCGCCAGCAGTATCTCGACCAATCCAACCGCAAACCTCCGCCTTGGCTCCAAGGCTACGGAGATTCAGCGCAACATTGGCCGCACCTCCTGCAACTTGGGTTTCCTTTGAGACATCCACCACCGGAACAGGTGCCTCTGGAGAAATCCGCGAGGCATCGCCCCAAGTATACTGGTCCAGCATCAAGTCGCCTACTACGAGTATACGTAGGCCAGCAAGGCTTTCTAAAAGACCTTTCATCATTGAAAAGGATTGTACCTAAGTTCCGAATGTCTAGGAAAAACAAGCAATGAACAAACTCCTTCGCCACATTATTTTGTTCCTAGCAGTTTTGCTGTCTGCCTGCGATGATAAGACAAGAAACAAAAATGATGGGCCGAATACACGTTTCAGCATTCAAGTTGGCGATAAGACCGTACAAGTCCGAATAACCTGTACAGAAAAAGAACGTCAGCGCGGTCTCATGCACGTTAAATCCATGCCAGAAAATGAGGGAATGCTCTTTCTAGCTAGAAAACCAGAGAAGCACGGCTTCTGGATGAAGAATACTTTAATTCCTCTAGACATAGGCTACTTTTGTAGCGACGGCTTGCTTCGAGAGGTTCATCCTATGTATCCACGAAACCTAGATAGCGTCCATTCCCTACGGGATGACATACGTTACGCCCTAGAAATGAACCAAGGTTGGTTCCAGCAGAACGGTATTACACCTGGTGCCCGTCTAGGGCTTGACTCAGTCGCAGATGCTATTCGAAGAAGAGGATATAGTCCCAATCTTTGGATAGACTAAAGTGGAGCCACCTGTCGGGATCGAACCGACGACCGTCCGCTTACAAGGCGGGTGCTCTACCAGCTGAGCTAAGGTGGCAGCAAAAGATCCAGTTTTCAAAAACGTATTGGAGAAGCAAGCTTTTCCCGCCCCATGAAAAAGTGTAAAGATTACAAATTAGTCTGGACTGCTAACCTTTCAAAAAAAGCTAAAATATCAGCAGCAGCAAG
>CAJWWL010000064.1 GCA_913048125.1 uncultured Opitutia bacterium
AGTGGCGAGTTCCTGCAACGGATTGAGTAATCAACTTTTTCAATTCTGCTCATTTTCATTTGTCTTTTTCCAAAAAGGCCTTGTGTGCATGATTTATATAGATTCATAAATATTACAAATAAATATTGCAGTTTTGTGCGTTCGAAGAATCTTCATCTTAGAGATGGGATCCGGAAAATTAGCAGAGATTCAAGGCCCTTATGGACCGCTTATAATTCCAGAGCAGGTTGTGCAGCAGGTGTGGCACGAGAGTAAGTTCCTGACTGACAGGCTTATCACAGAATCAGGACGCAAGCTAGAGGTGGTGAATCCGGGTGAATGGAATAAAGCAGAAGGGCCAGATTTTCTCAACGCACGATTGCTTTTAGACGGCGAGCCAGTCGATGGGGACGTTGAGATTCATTTTAATGGTCAAGATTGGCGATATCATGGTCACGATCGTGATGCTAGATTTGAAAGAGTTGTGCTACATGTGGTGCTATTTCCGGGTAAGACGAAGGCAGTGACTTCTGCAGGAAAAATCCCTGAGACTTTGGTTTTGCTACCGCATCTCATGATGGACCTGGAGCAATGCATGTTGGACTTTAGGCTAACGCGGATCGATTCTTCTGGGGGTTTTCCCGTTGTAGGGCTTCTCGCTGATTTTAAGGGAGAAACTATGATTTGGCGTTTGGCTGATGCTGCTTACTTGCGTTGGACTTCTAAGGTTTCTGCATTCCAGAAGCGTCTCAGTGATACGGATTGGGAGAGTACTTGTCACCAGGCTTTATTAGAATGTCTGGGCGGGCGCCGTAATAGAGCTGTGTTCGGACGTATAGCTTTGGAGTTTCCTCTTGAGGCGATGCGGAGCAATCGTCTGACGCCCGAACAATTGTTTAAATCTCAACTTGGAGATTGGCGTTTGGCATCGATGCGTCCGGCAAATCACCCTCGCTCACTACTTTCTTTTTACACTCAACTGGTCGAGGAATCTCCTCGATGGCCTGACTCATTGCGGCACTTGCCTATCAAGGAAGGTACCAAGCCACTCGATCCGTTTCAGACTGCAAAGTATCGAAGGTTATGGTTGCGAGAAATGGCTGAAAATTTACGTGAAAAGGTATTTGTTCGATTACCTCCGGGAAGAGTCGATACGATAGTCGCTGACATGGCACTACCTATTTTATCAGCGGATCGTGGGGATGACTTTTACTCTCATTGGTATCATTGGAAACCTGGAAACTTCCCAATGTCCTTGGCTCAAACTTTGCGACAACAATCCGCTGAACGGGGTTTGCGGTTACCTCTAAGCAATGGGCTGCAGCAAGGTTTGCTTCAACTGATCTACGAAGAGCGCAACTGAATTTTGTTACTGCGTCTATTTCTTGACAATCATACGGGTCAGAACATCTTTTCTCTTTCCACAATTACAAATCCTGAACCTATCCAAGATGGATAAGCGGGTCTCGGCCCGCTTTTTTTATCTACAGATCATTCGCATAAATAACCATGAGCACCGAAATCCTAACAGCCCTCGAGTACATGGAAAAAGAGAAGGGTATCGACCGCGAGGAAATGATCGCGACGATCTCCAGTGCATTGGTCACAGCGGCACAAAAAAGTATCAATGCCGGCCAAGAACTTCGCGTCGAGATCAATCCGAAGAGCGGCGCAATCAGCGCTTGGGTGCTTCTTGAGGTCGTTGATTCAGTTTCCGACTCCAAGCGCCAGATTCATGTTGAAAAGGCAGGGGACTACATTGACAACCCGCGCCTAGGGCAATTTGTCGAGAAGGAGATTGACCCAGGAGCACTCGGAAGAATTGCAGCACAAACTGCCAAGCAATCAATCATGCAGCGCATTCGCCTGCACGAAAAGGAGCGTATCCACGAAGATTACAAAGACCAGGTCGGCCAAGTGGTTTCTGGGATCGTACGTCGACGTGAAAAGGGGGATCTTGTGGTTGAAGTTGGTAAAGCGGAAGCGATATTGCCAAATCGTGAGCGTGTACCTGGTGAAGACTACTCTCCTGGCGAGCCGATCCGTTGTCTTTTGTTAGATCTTGATATTGCGAATCGTGGTCCTGAATTAGTTTTAAGTCGTTCGAATCTTCGATTTGTGCATCGACTTTTTGAGACTGAGGTTACCGAGATTAAGGACGGCACCGTAGTTATTGAGAACATGGCTCGTGAACCTGGCTATCGTACCAAGATTGCTGTAACCAGTCGCGACAGCAAAGTTGATCCCGTTGGTGCCTGCGTGGGAGCGCGAGGTGCGCGAGTTAAAAGCATTGTGCGCGAGTTGGGCGGGGAAAAGATTGATATCATCCGGTACTACCCTGATACAATCAAGTTTTTGGAAGAAGCTCTCAAGCCCGTTGTTCCAAAAAACGTTACTGTTGATGAAAAGGATAAGCGAATCCATTTCGAGATTGCAGAAGATGATATGTCCTTAGCCATAGGGCGTCGTGGCCAGAATGCTAAGCTGACCTCCAAGTTGATGGGCTGGAGATTGAACATTGCTAAGGAAGAGACTGGCGGTGTTGGGTTTGAGCAGCGCATGGCTCGTGCTGTCGAAGGTCTTCATCAGATCCAAGGCATAACCTCAGAATTGGCAGAGCAACTGGTTTCAATAGGAATCAACAGCCCCGATGCTTTTGAGGGAGTAACTGCTGGTGACTTAGTGGATGCTGGTTTTTCTCAGGAGGACGCGGATTCTATACTCGCCGCCTACAACGACTTTCAATCTTCTCGCAGCGCTCCTTCCAGCTAATTACTGATTCAGGAATTTAACGCACAATCTAAAAAACACTTTTTACCATGGCCGTTCGCATCCATACTCTCGCAAAAGAAATCGGGATGGAAAACAAAGAGCTCCTTGATTTACTCAAGGAACGAGGGCATGACGTTAAAACTGTTTCGAGCACGATTGATAATATATCTGCGGATGCATTGCGCTCTGAGTTTTCAGAGACTTCAGTTTCTGAGACAACCAACGAGAGTCTACCAGAACCTGTGGCTGATTCCTCTTCATCAGAAGATGCCAAGAAAGAGAGCAAACTGCCGGGTAGTTTTCTGCCTGCAGCCGCAGTAGTTAAGTCTGCCGAACAGGTTGAGGAAGAACGTCGCAAGAAAGACGAAGCTGAAGGGAAATCCGCTCCTGAGCCTAAGGCACGGCCTATCGGGCCAAAGCAAATTGGTCCTCAACCTGTTGCTAAACCTACCGATGAGGTAACCGACTCCGCAAAGTCCACTCCTCTCTCATCAATCGAAAAACCGCCTTCTGCAGCAGGTGCTGCCCCAAGGATCCCTTCTGAGGCTTCCGAGGAAAAGCCCGCGCCGGCCGGTGCTGCTCCAAACCCCATGGCTATACCGGCTGAGTCCAAATCCGCTGAAGTTCCGGAGCCCAAAATTTCAGAGGATGGTTCGAAGGTTCTTGAATTAAAGCCGCCTATCGTGGTTCGTGACTTTGCCGTCCTACTTGGCCTTAAGCCCTTTAAGCTCATCAACGAGCTTATGGAAATGGGTATTTTTGGCTCAATGAACCAAGTTTTGGATGAATCAGTGGCACAGCTTATTGCTGAGAAACATGGTTTTCAGTTGGAGATTCGTCATCGGGGTGAGAAGATTGACCCCGCTGAGGCTAAGAAACAAAAGAAGGAAGCCCAGAAAAAGGTCGTTGCCGAGTCCATGGAGGAACGTCCTCCAGTCGTATGTATTTTGGGTCATGTAGACCATGGCAAAACGACCTTGTTGGATACCATCCGTAAAGCCAATGTTGTTGATGGCGAGGCTGGTGGTATTACTCAGCACGTTGCCGCCTATCAGGTTGAGCACAACAATAAGAAGATATCTTTTATTGATACACCGGGTCATGCTGCTTTCTCAAAGATGCGTGAACGTGGCGCAAATGTTACCGACATTGCTGTGCTTGTTGTTGCTGCTGACGACGGTTTCATGCCTCAGACTGAGGAAGCACTCAAGTTTGCCCAGAAGGCGCAGGTCGATTTGATCGTGGCGATAAACAAATGTGATGTGAAGGGTGCTAATGCAGACAAAGTGCGCACTCAGATGCAGGAGAAGGGAATTCAAGCCGAAGACTGGGGTGGGCAGACTATTGCCGTGAACATTTCTGCCCTAAAAGGAGACGGAATTAAAGAGCTTCTGGAAATGATCCTTCTGCAAGCTGAGATCATGGAATTACGTGCCTCTCCCAAGGCTAAGGTTGAAGGTGTTGTTCTGGAGTCTCAGATTGAACAAGGTCGTGGACCTACCGCATCCATAATTTTGCAGTCAGGCACACTGAAGGTAGGAGACGTAGTTATTTGTGGGACGTGCTACTGTCGTGTACGTGCTATCATTAATGACCGAGGCGAGAACTTAAAGACGGCCGGTCCTTCAAGTCCGGTCAAGGTAATAGGCTGGACCGAGGCTCCTGAGGCTGGATCCAGCTTTACTCAGGTTAAGAATGAGAAGGTGGCTCGCCGTGAGGTCGAGGATTTTGTTGAAAGTCTCAAGAAAGATTCAGGATTGCTAATTCCTGGCGCTGGTGGTGGAGCTCAAGAAGCCACTTTGGAAAGTCTTTTTGAGGCAATCGAGAGTACACAACGCAAGTCTCTGAAGGTTTTAGTTCGTGCTGACGTTCGTGGCTCAGTCGAGGCTCTTTGTGCTTCGCTGGAGCAGATTCAAAGCGATAAGGTTGAACTCGAAATTATCAACGCAGACGTAGGCCAAATCACAAAGTCTGATATTGAGGTTGCTCAGACCGCTGGCGCTATAGTGCTCGGTTTCAGCACTGGCATGGAGAATGGCGTCCGAGGTTTGGCTAAGCATCACGGAGTTGATATCTACCAGAATAATATCATCTACGAAATCATTGATCTTGTGACGGATGCGATGGCTGATCTTCTGGAACCAGAGCTTCAGGAAAAGAAAGTTGGCGGTGCTGAAGTGCGTCAGGTATTTCCTCTTGGCAAATCTCTTGCGGTTGCTGGCTGCATGATTACCGAGGGTCGTATACTTCGTGACCGTAAAGCTCGTCTAGTTCGCAAAGGTGAAGTTCTCATCGAAAGTCGTGTTGAGACGCTTCGGCGCTTCAAAGACGACGTTAATGAGGTCAAAGCAGGTTACGAATGCGGTATTCGACTTGCTGGCTTTAACGATTATGAGGAGGGCGACCTCATCGAATGTATCGAGGTGGAGAAGATCAAGCCCAACCTCTAACGTACTTGAGTATTCAGTTTCTACTGTCTAACGCAGGCAGGTTCCGACTATTGATCTATGGCTAAGAGAAAGATTCGGGTCAACGAATTGCTCAAGCGTGAGATAAGCGATCTATTGCACACGCGCTATCGGTCCGATGCGGTATACATAACCATTACAGGTGTTGATGTTTCCCCTGATTTGCGCACTGGGATTGTATTATATTCGGTGCTCGGCGACGAAAACCGTAAAATAGAGGCACGTCAATTTCTTGCCCGTATTCAAGACGAAATCGCGCGGGAGTTGCCTCGCCGTGTAATACTTAAGTATTTTCCAAAGCTCACCTACAAATATGATGACTCCCTTGAGCAGGGGCATCGCGTCATTGAACTCTTGGATGAACTCAATGAAAAAACCGAATCTATCGAATGAACACTCAGTATTTTCCTGAAGCATCAGCGATTTTACGCCATGCAATAGACAACCATTTAAAAGGGCAAAAGGTTGCCGTGCTTGGCCATCGTCGCCCTGATGGCGACTGTATTGGTTCACAGGTCGCCTTGAGTCGTGTGTTGTTGCAGAACGGGGTTGATGCTATTGCTGTGAACCCTGACCCGGCGACACGAGTGCTCGAACCCTTTATTGGGGATACTCCCTTTAGCGCATTCCAAGATTTTTCCCATAATGGGCATGTTGCAGTCACTACTGACTGTGCAGACTTGTCACGCGTAGGTCCCGACTTGTCCGCACTCTTTCCGGAACCAATTCTTAATATAGACCATCATATTTCCAATACTCGCTTTGCTAGCGAAAATATTGTACTGGATGATACATGTGCTACAGCCGAAATCCTTGCCGGTATGTTTTTTGACCTCGGCCTTGAGGTCGATGCGGTTACTGCACAGGCACTCTACATAGGAATTGCCACCGACACCGGACAATATTGTTACCCCGCTGACTATCAGCGCCTTTTTGAACTGAGCGGACGTCTTGTAAAGTGCGGTGCCAGTCCTGTTGATGCTGCCACCAATCTTTATGAGCAAGAGAGTTTTGCTCGCATCAAGCTCTTGCAGAAGTTTTTCGATAGCATGACCCTGGAGGCTGGAGGCAAGATTTGCATCGGCACGATCAGTGAAACCGACTACGATGAGACAGGCGCAACCACAGAGGATCTCGAGGGAGTTGTTGACTACGCACGTTCAATCGAAGGTGTTGAGATTGGAGTTCTTATCGAGGATCGTGGTGGCCGCATCAAGGGAAGTCTTCGAGGGAAAGGAATGAAATACCGACTAGATCAAGTTGCTGCCAAGTTTAACGGCGGAGGACATGCTGCGGCTGCTGGATTAAATGTGGAGATGGAGCATGATACTTTCCGTACGGAGCTACTTGCTGAGTTGAAAGCCCGACTGCTCGCGGCAGAATAGTTTTTAAAGATGAGTCAGGACACACAGAACCAGCCCGCAGGTGTATTGCTTGTAGACAAACCCCAGGGTATCACTTCCCACGATGTTGTTGATCGGGTACGCCGGATCTTTCGGATGAAAAAGGTCGGTCATGCTGGTACACTCGACCCCATGGCTACAGGTCTACTCATCCTTCTCATCGGGAAGGCTACAAAAATCTCCCAATATCTTATGAGCCTCGATAAGGTTTACGAGGGCTCGATGAATCTGGGCCAGAGTACGGATTCTCACGATGCGGAAGGGGAGATAGTTAAAGAGATGGAACTGCCTGCTGATCTAGATGCTGAAAAGCTCAAGGCATACGCTGGAGAATTCCTTGGAGACCAATACCAGACACCTCCGATGTTCTCAGCAAAGAAGCAGGACGGCCAGCCTCTATACAAGCTCGCCCGTAAGGGCAAAACAGTGGAGCGTGAGCCACGCTTCATTCGTGTGACCCAGTTCGAACTCAATAACATCAACTTACCAGAATCTGACTTTGTACTTCACTGCAGCAAGGGTACCTACGTCCGCACTATTATTCACGACCTCGGGGAGAAGATCGGTTGTGGAGGTCATCTTACTGCCCTTCGTCGAACGGAAACCGACAAGTTTCACATCAGAGATGCGAAGACTCTCGATGAACTCAAGGCTATGGCTCATGCTGATCTAATTCGGCAGCTTATTCCTCCCTACCAAGCTGTGCCAAGTCATGTTCTTTCCTAGGCGTGGCAATTTTCAATCAGACTTCTCCGGTGCATTTGGCTATCGGGATTTTTGACGGAGTTCACCTCGGACACCGAGAAATACTTGGCCAAGCATCACGGGCGTCAAAAGAGGATGGAGGGCTTGTTGCAGTACTCACATTTTGGCCACACCCAAGCCATGTTCTTCGGCCAGATCATCCTGTGCCCATGCTATACAGCAGAGATCTGAGAACTCGTTTCTTGGCCGATGCTGGCGCAGATGAAGTTATGTACCAGGAGTTCACCAAAGACTTTGCTTCTATGGAAGCTGAGAAATTTCCGGAATTCCTAAAGAATGCTTTCCCTAGTTTGAAGACGGTATCAGTGGGGTCTGGTTTCCGGTTTGGTCAGGATCGCCGAGGGGATGCTGCGCTTTTAGTGGAATTAGGGCGTGGATTAGGGCTGGATGTACGGCCTGTCTCGCGAGTGGACCAAGGTGGTGAACCTCTCAGCAGTACCCGTATTCGAGAAGCCGTTGCATCTGGCGACATCATTGCAGCCAACTCCATGCTAGGGCGTCCGTATCGGGCGGTTGGCCAGATTATGTCTGGAGATTCCATTGGCAGGGAGATTGGTTTTCCCACTTTCAATTTAGATTGGTGTCCAGAATTGCAGCCACGGTTTGGTGTTTATGCAGTCAAGGCTTTGTTTCCAAGCTTTGGTTCTCATTCCTATGCTGCCGTTGCTAACTATGGTTGCCGACCGACTGTAACGGGTGGGCAGGCAGATCCCGTGCTCGAAGTACATTTACTTGAAACTCCGCCTGAAAACCCCGGAGACTGCATAGAGGTTGCCTTTCATCACCATATCAGACCGGAGCAAAAGTTTGAATCTATTGAAGATCTTGCGAAAAGGATTGAAATGGATGTTGGCATTGCAAAAAAACTCCTCGCTGAAATTTAATCCGTGCCTGAAGGTGCGGATGCGTTCATCGTAATTTTTGAACCAAAGACAGTCGCACAACTCAAAAATGGCAAAGGAGAAGAAGCTTACGCCGATGATGCAGCAGTACCGCGAAATGCGGGACCAGTTGCCGGACGATACACTTCTTCTTTTCCGTTTGGGTGACTTTTATGAACTTTTTGAAAAGGACGCTGAAACTGGCGCATCCATTCTCGGTATCACTCTGACCAAGCGTCACGATATGCCCATGGCCGGCATCCCCTTTCATGCGGCAGATAATTACATCTCCAAGGTTCTCGCTGCCGGGCGCAAGGTGGCTATCGTGGATCAAGTCGAGACACCCCAGCCTGGTAAGCTTGTAAAACGTGCTCTCACGCGCATCATAACTCCGGGTACGAGCTTAGACGGTAGTCAACTTCAAGATAAGGAAAACAGCTATCTCGCCGCCATTGACTATTCACGTCGGGTGTTTCGTGCTAGTTGGCTAGATCTTACCACCGGGGAATTCCTCATAGCGGCTTCCGAAAATCCTGAGGAATTACTCCCCGTACTCGCCTCGATAGGCCCGAGAGAGGTTCTTCTTTCCGAATCTTTTTCTGTGGATGCTTTGGCAGAGGATCACCCTAGCGTTGCCAAGAGTTTAGACTGGTTAATTCAAGAGCTCCCGGTTTCAAGATTGGAAGACTATCATTTTGAACAGTCATCTGGTGCAGCTTTAGTGCAGGAGACGCTAGGGGTTCTGAATCTTCAGGGTTTTGGGATATCGAAGGACCATGCGGCATTGGGATGTGCTGCGGCAATTGTCAATTACGCTGAGCAGACCTTACGGGCTAGCCCCGGAAACCTCTCGCGTATTCGGGAATATTCTCCGAGTCAGGCGCTAGTCATGGATCCTTCTACAGTCCGAAGCTTGGAAATCTTTCGTGGAGCAGACTACACGCGCAAGGGTAGCCTCATGGATGCGATGGACACAACCGTGACCGCAGCTGGAGGTCGACTTCTCGAGAGTTATTTGTCTGCCCCTCCGCTCGACATTCTCGAGATTCGTCGCCGGCAGAGCTGTGTAGGCGAGCTGTATGAAGTGCCCGGTATTGTTCGTGATCTTCGTGAATCTTTACGGAAAGTACGCGACCTACTACGCATCCTGGGACGTCTTCAAAACCGTATGCAAAACCCTCGAGAAGTCGGGGGCATACGCGACACTCTTGAGCAGTTACCAGAAATTGCACGCTTGCTACAGGATACCGGAGGGGTGGAGACTGCAAAGTTGGGTCAACGACTTCACGCATTCGGTCCACTTACTGATTTCTTACAACGTGCCATCGCAGATGAGTTGCCCACTCATCTGCGTGATGGTGGCTTCATGCGAACTGGTTATGACTCTGATCTGGACCATCTTCGGAGCCTTGGGGGTGAGAGCAAGACTTGGCTAGCCAACCTTCAAGCTACGGAGCAGGAGCGCACTGGAATTAAAAATCTCAAGATTAAGTACAATGGAGCATTTGGATACTTCATAGAGGTTAGTAAGTCGAATCTCCACCTCGTTCCCGAGGAGTATATTCGCAAACAGACTCTTACCAACGCTGAGCGTTTCTACACCGAGGACCTCAAGGTAAAGGAAAAGGAAATTCTTAACGCGGAGGAGCGGGCCATTGCCCGAGAGACCGAACTGTTTATCGAAGTCGTGGAGGCTATTCTTCGGGAATCTCCCGCTCTTACAGCTACGGCAGAAGTTTTGGCTGAAACCGATCTTTTCTCTGCTTGGAGTCACCTTGCTCGAGAATGGGGATATTGTCGACCCGTGATCGAAGAGGGTGACCACCTCAACATTATACAGGGACGCCATCCTGTTGTTGAACAGACTCTTAGAGCAGAAGAAGGCGGCCTCGCTGGAGCACACGCTTTTGTGCCCAATGATTGTTCTCTCAATACATCCGACGAACAGATCGCTCTACTCACGGGTCCTAATATGGCGGGCAAGTCTACCTTCATTCGCCAAATTGCCCTCATCACGCTTATGGCTCATACTGGTTCATGGGTTCCCGCCAAGAGTTGCCGGATGGGCATTGTAGATAGAATTTTCTCTAGAGTTGGCGCCAGTGATGAGTTGGCTCGGGGTAATTCCACTTTCATGGTCGAGATGAACGAGACGGCCAACATCCTCAACAACAGTACTACCAGAAGTCTAGTGATCCTCGACGAAATTGGCCGTGGTACTAGCACATATGACGGACTCAGCATTGCATGGGCGGTTATCGAGCATCTACATGGTACAGGTGCCCATGGTCCTCGAACACTTTTTGCTACCCACTACCATGAACTGACTCGCCTCAGAGATTCTCTCCCGCGCCTTCACAACTATTGCGTCGCGGTTAAAGAGTGGAATGATGAGATCATCTTCATTCGCCAAGTTATAGCAGGAGCAGCAGATCGCTCCTACGGAATACAGGTCGCTCGGCTTGCGGGATTGCCGGACTCAGTTTTGGCGCGCGCTAAAGATATTTTGGACACACTTGAAGGTGGCGCCGAAAAAGCCGAATCAGCAAAGTCGAAAACAACCATTTCAAGATCTAAAAAGGAGGCTTTAGATCTCAACAAATCAGATGAGCCGGCTCAAATGGAGCTTTTCTAGGAGGGTCAAAAGACTTGAGTCTAGGTTCTGCGTGGCTAGGGTGACGCGCGAATCTACAAATCGAACCCCCACCCGAATTTCATATGGATCAGCAAAAAAATCCTGAGAACAGCAACCCAGCCAGTCGCCAGCAAGAATATTGGCGACGCAATGTCCGAATTATGCAGGGGCTCCTTGTTGTGTGGTTCTTAGTTTCCTTCGGTTGCGGAATTCTCTGGGTTGAACCGCTTAACAAAATTCAATTGGGTGGATTCAAGCTGGGCTTCTGGTTTGCGCAGCAGGGTTCCATTTATGTATTCGTGGTTCTGATCTTTTTATATGTGCGTCTTATGAACAATCTGGATCGTGAGTTCGGAGTAGAGGAGTAGTCTGATGGATCTGCAAACTCTGACCTACTGCGTTGTTGGCGCAACCTTCCTTCTTTACATCGCTATTGCTATCAAAGCACGAGCTGGTTCCACCGGTGAGTTTTATGTGGCTGGTGGCGGGGTCCATCCTGTGGCTAATGGAATGGCCACTGCTGCGGACTGGATGAGTGCGGCTTCATTCATCTCAATGGCCGGACTGATCGCATTTTCTGGGTAAGGTGGCTCCGTTTTTTTGATGGGCTGGACTGGAGGATATGTTCTTTTGGCACTCCTCTTAGCTCCCTACCTGCGTAAATTTGGGAAGTTCACGGTTCCGGAATTTATTGGTGATCGTTATTATTCAAAAGCTGCCCGAATTGTTGCAGTTATCTGCCTGATCTTAGCCTCCGTAACCTATGTCATCGGGCAGATGAAGGGCATCGGCGTCGCTTTCTCAAGATTCTTGGAGACCAGCTATAATACTGGTCTGTTCATCGGTATGGGCATTGTCTTTATCTACGCGGTTCTCGGAGGGATGAAGGGGATCACCTACACCCAGATTGCTCAGTATGTGGTACTCATCTTTGCCTATACGGTACCTGCTGTTTTTATCTCTTTGAATTTGACGGATAATCCTTTCCCGCAGCTCGGTCTTGGAGCCACCGTGGGTGAGAACACCTACCTACTTGACCGACTTGACCAAGTCGTCACAGACCTAGGCTTTAAGCAATACACAACCCAGACCATGGGGGGGCAGCTTAACATGCTAGCTTACACCTTGTCCCTGATGATAGGAACGGCTGGGCTTCCGCATGTCATTATACGTTTCTTCACGGTACCTAAGGTGAAGGATGCTCGCCTTTCCGCAGGCTGGGCACTGGTGTTTATAGCCATTCTCTACACAACAGCGCCCTCTGTAGCCTCGATGGCTCGCCTCAACTTGATGCAGACAGTTCAGCCCGGAGAAGTGGGAGCTGCAGACGGTAATTTGAAATACGAGGAGCGACCCCAATGGATGAAGAATTGGGAAAAGACAGGTCTCTTGGAGTTTGAAGATAAAAACGGTGATGGTCGTATTCAATACTACGACGACACCAACCCCGAATTTGCTGCCAAGGCAGAATCCTATGGTTGGGCAGGTAATGAGATGGTAAAGGTGGACAAGGACATCATGGTCCTTGCCAACCCCGAAATTGCTAAATTGCCAAATTGGGTCATTGCGCTAGTCGTTGCCGGTGGTCTCGCTGCGGCTCTTTCTACGGCTGCTGGACTCCTGCTGGCGATCTCTTCTGCTGTTTCCCATGATTTATTAAAGGGTGTCTTTAAGCCCGATATTTCTGAAAAAGATGAATTGAAGGCAGGCCGTATCTCAATGGTTGGGGCGATCCTGCTCTCTGGCTATTTCGGCATCAATCCTCCTGATTTCGCAGCGGGTACTGTGGCTATTGCCTTTGGTCTTGCAGCATCCTCAATCTTTCCCGCCCTTATGCTTGGTATTTTCTACAAGCCCATGAATCGTGAGGGGGCAATTGCTGGAATGGTCGCAGGAATCAGCGTCACTTTGTTCTACGTCTTCCAGCATAAGGGCATTATGTTCATACAGGACACAGCGTTCCTTGGAAGCCTTGAGCCGAACTGGTTTTTTGGGATCACCCCCAATGCGTTTGGTGCAGTAGGGGCAATCGTGAATTTCCTCGTTGCCTGTGTGGTCTGTAAAATGACCGCACCGCCTCCATCCCAAGTTCAGGATCTAGTAGAAAATATTCGCGTGCCGAAGGGAAGTAGCGGTCCAGTTGCAGATCACTGATTTACATCCTGCGATCTGTGCGTTTCTTTCGCTGGGATGCCGAGATGGCGTTCCAGTTTTCGGATCCGTCCTAGAACAACACCACTCTGAGCATAGGGATCATCGGGCAGAGTCGAGTGCAGCCAAGTAAGAAACTCGTAGGCCTCCTGATCTCGACCGACGCGCTGGAGCAATTGTGCGTGAAGCCGAGCAATGTAGTAGGGGGCGGTGTCGAATTCTAAGTAGGCACGTTTATAAAAATGTGCAGCTGTGTTAGGATCCTTCAGTTTGTTCAGGTGTATGTGGCCGATCTCCATCAGCCAGTCTGGCTTTTGGGGGTGTTGGAGTTGGGCATTTTGCAGAAAGGAGATGGCAGCTTGGGTAAGCGCATGCATTTTCTGATGAGTCTCTTCAGGAGTTCTACCTTGTGAGGCATCCCAATGGGGCATGTCATTCGCGATAATCCGGGCTCCATTGAGCCAGAAGAACTTCGGCTCAGGATCCACGGTAGTCGTGAATTGAATCAGCGATAGCGTTTTATTGAGATCCTCTTTTTCCCAAGCTTGCATGGTCTGCAACCAAAGGATGTCTGCCATGAGCGTACGAAACCCACCTAGTACTGCTATGACAATACCCTGCCCGGCGCCTTGCTCAAGGCCCTCTAGGCTTGTATTTCCATCATTCTCTCCAGTCTGCGCAACAAGCTTATCTTGCAGGGGAGCTATGATCATGCCTGTGGAAAGCAGTGCCAATAATCCTATCAATACCTTTACGCAACGGCGCCAAAGGTGCGTCATGATGCGATCCCGGACCATGAATCTGCTTGGTGCCAGCCTCTTTTCTTTGCCACTCATTCTGAAAATACCATCCGTTAGCAAGCTTTCGCGGGTTGGCAATTCCAAAGGGTAGGGG
>CAJWWL010000065.1 GCA_913048125.1 uncultured Opitutia bacterium
CCAGTGGGGAAAACTGGGCCGACCGCGAAGTAGTCCAAAATATCTGCAAGAGTCTCGGCACTCCTTGCCTGAATCAAGGAGTGCGTCGAAAGGCCCAAGATGGGCTCAGGGCCAAGCCGCTCTCGAGCCTCACGCGGGCAAACGTCATCCTGTCCGACATGCAGCCCCACGCTGGAGAATTCGACAGCTAAATCTAGGTCGTCATTCACAATGAGGGGAACATCTGTTTCTTCAAAAAAAGGTAAAATTCTCTCAAGCAATGCCCTGCGCTCGTTAGACGATTCACGTTTAGCACGCAGTTGAACAACGCCAGCTCCGCCTTCTAAAAGAGCAAGGCATTTTTTTTCCCAACGCTCTGTATCTACGTATCCAGTATCAAGGATTCCATAAAATTGAAGCTGTTTCAGAGACTTTGAGGTATGTTGCATTTCACAAACTTCGTAGAAGCTATTTTAGAGGCAAGTTCATTCAAACCCACAAAATACATTGAAAAAAGATTTTCCCGCTTGCGGAGGTATATATTTCTCAGGTATGAGATATTGTTATGAGTGAAATTGAAGAGGACAAAATTCTTGAGGAGGTAGGCGAAGAATTACCGGATCTGGAAGAAAAGCCTAAGTCCTTCTTGGTACTTGTGGCAGTAATTCTAGGGACACTGTCATTGATTCTTAGCTTCATCGCCCTAAAGCAGGGGGAAAGTGCAATCCCTGCGGATCTAGAAAAACGAATTGCCACCTTGGAGAATCCGCCCATCGGAGAAGCTACCCAGATTGAAGGTGCTGTAGGAGCAGCAGACATCCATACCCAGCTCCAAGAACTCAAGCAAGAATTGGCCGAGATGAAAACTTCTCCTGTAGGTCTCAATGCTGGTCTTAATGCTGGCCTAGCGGAAGAGGTCGCCTCGCTCAAAGCTCAAGTTGCTGCATTGAAATCCCAGGTGTCCAATTCATACTCAGCCCCTTCCACACCTACGAGACCATCTCCCGCTCCCCCATCTACCCCATCTGTACCGAGTTCTGGACTCACGCATAAAATCCTCAAGGGGGAAACTCTTTCTGGTTTGGCAAAAAAATATGGAATATCCCTTAGCAAGATTCTTGCTGCCAATCAGGGTTTAGATCCTAACCGAATCCAAGTCGGTCAGAAAATCAATATCCCGGGCAACTAAAAGAGGCCTTATAATGCCTCCGCCAAAAAAGCCTGCTCACTGGGAGGTGCTGTCTGAGAAGCACATAGCAGACTGCAAGGTTTTTGAAATATACGAGGAGAGATGCAGGCACCCTGTAGATGGTCGTGAGGGAGATTTCTACTCAATTGCATCTGCAGACTGGGTGAACACAATAGCCCTCACCCAAGAGAAGGAGCTAGTGATGGTTCGTCAATATAGGTTTGCGATCAGAGGATTGTCTTGGGAAATCCCCGGAGGATTGATTGACCCTGGCGAAAGCCCGATAGAAGCTGGCCTACGTGAACTACGTGAAGAGACGGGTTACACTGGGGAAAACACCCGAATTATAGCTCATTGCTCACCCAATCCTGCCATTATTCGGAACCGATGCCATTTCGTCTTGGTAGAGAATGTTCGTCAAACTCTTGGTGTTGAACTTGATGCAAACGAGGAAATAGAGGTACGAATTGTACCGATTGCTGAAGTTCTGGACTGGGCACGAAATATGAAACTTCAACATACTCTGACTCTCAACGCCTTGTTCTACCTACAAAACCAAGGCCTCGTCTAATCTTTACAGCAAGAGTAGTTTTACGGTTTGCGCAACGTGGCAAATCCTGCTTCGGTATCGGTCTTTTTTACAACTTTAGTCACTTAGCACTTGTCCAGTAAACCACAACTTCTCGCTTGGCTCACCTGCGACAGCATCTATGTCGATCCTGTAACAGGCAAACAGTCCCTGCTCGGTATCTTCTCAAAGATCAAAGCCCGAAAATTTCCATTCGCACACCCTAAGATGGTGTGGTTCATCTCCCTCACTGACTGCCCCACTGGCGAGCATACGCTCAGCATTAGTATGGGCTTACCGATGGAACCTGCACGCGAAATCCTCTCCCGAAAATTCGTCTCTGATAATCCAGCCCAACGTATAAATCTTATAAACGAAATTCAGAACCTGAAATTCGAGAAACCCGGTAACCTTTCCATCGTGATCGACGTTGACGACCACACACTCTTGGCAATGAGTTTTCCAGTTCTTGAATAGGGGTACAGTTGATCCTTATACAAAAAGCTTTTAATAATTAACTAATTCGCAAAGCAAATGAATCGACTCAGCCTCTCGCAGAAAGAGCCCAAACCCGTACTCGTTGTAGGCTCGGTAGCCTTCGACAATATCATCACACCATATGCAAGCGGTGAACGTATTCTAGGAGGCTCGGCCGCCTACGCTGCTTTAGCCGCAAGCTATTATGCTCCAGCTAAGTTAGTTGGTGTTGTCGGGCATGACTTTGACCAGAAACATGTAGATCGCTTCCAAGCCCACGGCATAGATACTGAAGGACTCCAGCGCGATGAAACCGGCCCCACCTTCTTCTGGAAAGGCCAGTACCACGAAAACTTTAACCGTCGCGACACCCTCGATATCCAGCTCAATGTTTTTGAAACATTCCGCCCTAAACTGCCGGAAAGCTACAAGGACTCCAGTTACCTTATGCTCGGCAATATTGCACCAGGACTCCAACTCCACGTTCTTGATACACTTTCTGAGTCTAAACCTTTCACAGTTGCAGATACGATAGATCTTTGGATTGATATTCAAAAGGAGGAACTCCTTCAGGTGGTGAGCCGTGTTGATCTATTCGTAATAAACGATAGCGAATCTGAACAACTTACGGGCGAAAAAAATATCATCCTTGCTGGCCAAAAACTACTCGAACTTGGCACTAAAGCTGCAGTCATAAAGAAGGGTGAACATGGAGCCTACCTCTTTCACCCTGAGGGGCGATTTGCGCTGCCGGCATACCCGGTCACTGAACTGCGGGACCCTACTGGTGCAGGCGACTCTTTTGCAGGTGCGCTCCTAGGATGCCTCGCTGCTCTAGACGACACCTCGTTTGATACGATCCGCAAAGCAATGGTCTACGGTACTGCTACAGCCAGCATGACCGTAGAGGACTTCAGTTGCGACCGACTTGAAACTGCTGGCACAGAAGCAATTCAATCTCGCTTTGATGAGATCCTCGCCATGACACAGCTTTAGGTCTAAAATCCCTCGCCTATTCGGGTTCTGTTAATTCTAAATTCCACGTACACATGGAAGCTACTATACGAACTCTCGCTGAGAAAGCCCGCGCAGCATCTCTCAAGATAGCCACTTTGGAGACTGCTATCAAGGACACCGCCCTTAAACGCTTGGCTGAATTGCTATCCGAGCATAAAGATAAAATTCTCGAAGCAAATGCGAAAGACCTTTCCGAGGGAGAGGCTAATGGCTTGAGCCAAGCCCTGATTGACCGGCTCCGCTTCACTCCAGAACGCATCGAAGCCATGGCGGAAGGCGTTCGTCAGGTCATCTCCCTACCAGACCCTGTCGGAGAAACAATCGAGGAGAGCATCAGGCCAAATGGTCTGCGATTGGTTAAACGCCGTGTGCCAATAGGTGTCATAGGTATCATCTACGAGTCCCGGCCCAACGTCACGGTAGACTGCGCCGTACTTTGTCTGAAATCGGGGAACGCCTGCATCCTGCGCGGAGGCAAGGAAGCCTTTCACTCTAACACAGTCCTCGCTAGCATAATACAAGAAGCTCTTTCCGAAAGTGGAATCCCAGGAGAAGCCGTACAGCTTATTCCTACCACTAACCGAGAAGCCCTCAATGTTCTTCTTACTCTGGATGATTTGGTTCACTGCATCATTCCACGAGGAGGGGAAGGCCTCATCCGATTTGTCGCTGAAAACTCCCGCATCCCAGTGATTAAACACTACAAGGGTATTTGTAATCTATATGTAGACAAAGACGCCGACCTCGATCTCGCAGAAACTATAGTAGAAAATGCAAAGTGTCAGCGCCCCGGGGTTTGTAACGCTGCTGAAAATCTTTTTATACACAAGGACGTAGCCCCAAGCTTCCTTCCAAAAGTAGCGCGCCTGTTAACTAGTCAGGGAGTAGCACTTCGCCTCGATGAAAAAGCCGCTGCCCATGTAAAGGATTTAGATATTCCCTACTCTTCAGCTACTGAGGAAGACTTTCATGAAGAATTTCTTGATCTTATTTTTTCAGTAAAAGAAGTCGATGACCTCGAATCCGCCATAGACGCAGTTAATACCTATGGTAGTGGCCACAGCGATGCAATTATCACTGCCAACGCCACAAACGCAGAAACATTTTTGAGTGCAGTCGACACATCTACCGTCTACTGGAATGCCAGTACACGCTTTACAGACGGTTTCGAGTTTGGACTCGGAGCCGAAATTGGCATCTCCACCGACCGCCTTCATGCACGCGGCCCCATGGGATTGCGTGAACTCTGCACCTATAAGTTCATCGTCTACGGCGACGGACAAATCAAGTGACCAAACCAATACTCGCAAGCCGTCTAAACTGGAAGGACATCGACCCCGAACATGTCCGAAAACTTATACGGTTAGCACGTGAGGAAGACCTTTGGGGTGCAGGACTCGCAAGACAACCCGAATCCTCTGAGGATGTCACTACTGCCACCTTTCCCCCATGTGGTAATGAGAACAGCCAAGCAACTTTGGCCGCACGACAACCCCTAACAATTTGTGGACTCCAACTAATCCCCCTAATCTTAGAAGCTTATGGAGGTGGTACTTTTGAAACCCTCCTCAGAGACGGGGATTCCGCCCAGATCGGTGACAAAATTGGCATATTAACTGGACCACCTGCCAAACTGCTAACAGCCGAGCGAGTCCTATTAAACTTTCTCCAACATCTCAGTGGCATCGCCACCGCCACAGCTGACTATGTACGCGCTCTAGGCAATTCCAGTACCCGGCTCCTAGATACCCGAAAGACTACACCTGGCTACCGAACTCTCGAAAAATATGCTGTAGTATGCGGTGGCGGTTGGAACCACCGCATCGGACTTTGGGATCGAGTTCTGATCAAAGACAATCACCTCGATGCTTTCAGAGCCAAGCAGGGAGATGCACTCCGCGAAGCAGTTCAACTTGCCCGCAAAAGGAACCCTAGTACAGGCATAGAGGTTGAAGTTGACCACATCCACCAAATACCTCCAGTGCTAGACGCAGGCGCGGACTGTATATTACTAGATAATTTTACACCGGACGAAGTAAAGGAAGCGGTTAAGCTAGTAAATGGTCGTTCTTCGACCGAAGCCAGCGGAGGAATTGATCTTAGAAATATTGGTGATTACGCCCATGCAGGACTCGACTTTATTTCCACTGGTGCACCCGTTCACCAGTCTAAATGGGTAGATATCGGGTTAGACTGGCAAACGTCCACCTAATGATCAAAAACGCCTACATTCTCCAATCCTTTCTAAAGGCTGGAAAAGAAGAATATATATCAGGAGAAACCTTAGCCAAGGAGCATAAAATTTCACGCGTCGCAATCAACGGACGCATTCGTAAGCTTGAGGAAACAGGTCTCCACTTTGAAGCAGCACCCCGTAGAGGTTATCGCCTTCAAGAAGATCCAGCAGAACTGCATACAGACCTTCTGCAAGCCCATCTGCTTATCAAACAACCAAAGGCCATCAACCCGGCATCAGTACATCTACTCGATGCGGTCGATAGTACTAACCTTGAGGTAGAACGGCGCCTCGGATCCGGTGCGGATGCGCCACTAGCCGTAATAGCTAAATCGCAGACTCAAGGACGAGGACGGATGGGACGTACTTGGCATAGCGAACACTCAGGTAACCTGTACCTAAGCGTAGGCTTCCGCCCTCAAGTACCCGGAGCCGATCTCTCAAGCTTTTCTCTCTGGGCAGGAATCCGCTTGGCTCAAGCCCTTCGCCAATTTTCTAATCTACCCGTTCAGGTTAAATGGCCCAACGACCTTGTCGTTAACGGTCGTAAGCTTGCGGGTATACTCTGCGAAGCCAAGTTGGAATTAGATTGTGTTCAGACCTTGGTTTTTGGCCTTGGTCTCAATGTTAACCAGAAGGCCAATACTCTCCCTGAGGGCCTTCGTACTCCTGCAACCAGCCTATACAGCCTGCGTGGAAAACCCATACCCATCCACGAGCTGACTGTTGAGGTATTGAAAGCAGTCATCGACGGTTTCCACGCGTGCCAAAAATCTGCCTCCGGTGAAAAACTCCAGCAGGAGTTTAACTCCGTCGATGCTCTTCTCAACCGACCTGTGACCACAGAGAATGGGCCTGTTGAAACTGAAGGCACTGCTTGTGGCATCGACAAGAATGGTAATCTACAATTGGAAACATCCGAGGGCAAAAAGATCCTCATTCACGCAGGTGATGTCTCCTTGCGGAAATCCCCACATTTATAAATAACTCTATCATGAGCGCACTCTGCATAGATATTGGTAATACCACCACTCACCTGGGTCTAGTTCAGAACGGAGAGGTGAAAAGTGAGTCGCGTATCCCAACCAATCAGCTCGTAGAGAAGTTTTCTGCAACTGTGCAGGAATATCCTAGCGCCAGTCTCCTCGCGTATTGCAGTGTTGTACCAAAAGCCAACGCCATAATCCAGGAAGTTGCTTTAGCCAATCAATTGAAAGTTTTCAACCTAACCGCACAAACTTGCCCTATCTCCATTGACTACCCCACTCCGGACGAAATTGGCCAAGACCGTCTGGCCAATGCAGTGGCTATAGCAAATATTGAGAAGCTTCCTGCGATTGTCATTGATATGGGCACAGCAACGACGTTTGACATAGTCACAGCTGAAAATGGCTACGAAGGAGGAGTGATCACGGCAGGTCTCTCTCTGATGCGAGAATATCTCCATGAGAAAACCGCTCTGCTCCCAGAAGTCCGATACCGCGAAGTGTCCTACCCTAAGAACACAATCGGCAAGTCGACACGCGAGGCAATGGAAATTGGCGGTATCCTAGGCTATGAAGGGATGGTGAAGGAAATCATTGCCGCTCTATCCGCACAACTCTTTGAACGAGGTCTTGATGACCCAACACTAATACTCACCGGCGGCAAGGCACCCTTCCTCGAAGAAGTACTTGGGGAAAGCTGTCGTTACATTCCGGATTTAACTCTTCAAGGTTTAGCACTCGCGATATACGGAAGAGGCTAACCTCGTTTCGAAAGAGCGAATCTGTATGCTCCAAAGATCAGCGCGAGCAAGCCGATTAGACTCAGAGTAGCGACATTTCGACTTCGGGCTTCACTGTCTCGTATACTGAGGCTTATGCTAGGATCATCACCGGGATAGCTAAAGTCTAGTTGGCGTCCGACTTCGGGAAAGTCAATCTGCAGTGAGTAGGTCCCAGCATCTTGAAAATCTTCAACAGGTAATCCAAGTGCCGACCCATAGTAAGCTGTACCACCTCCACCACCGAAACCGCCATAATTTTGCACCTGCAAGCCTTTGTCAGTGTTGTTATCAGTATTCCTATTACCAGACCAACTTGTGGGTTTTTGATCATTTGGACTGGGCCCACTCAAGGCAACACCAGCGACTTCAGCTTGCACCTTGGAACTCTCAATCTGACCACGCGCATTAGCTGAATTGCGGCCCTTACTCTGAAAGTAACGATTTAGGCGGTTGTCAGCGAGATTCCCAAGTTGGCTGCTAATGAATTCCTGACGCTTGGCAAGTTGCTGAACGCGTACTTCGTTGCTCATTATGACACCTCCAGAAACAGTAAGCTGCTGTTGTTCGCTAGCTTCTAATCTCGCATTTAGGAGAGAATCTGCACTAAACCCACTGATTTCTAATTGCTGGCCTGATCTAAGGTTGTCGTTGAGCAATTGCTGGGCAGACTGCTGGTTGAACAACTGTGGTTGAGCTACGGTTTGAGTTCGTAGTAATTCTCTTTGCTGTTGGGGAGGCAAAGCCGGAGTATTGAGTGCCTGCACAGGGTTATTGAGGAGTACGCTGTTGTTCGATAAATCTAAGTTGAGATTTGCAATCTGCACGTCCTGAGCACTGGAGACAAAGCTGGGCATGATATTAAGCGCTCCATTACGATCCCACTCCGAGAGGCCAGGATTAACTAGGCTACCATTGATGTACCCATTGACGACAGTCTGGCCAGTATCATACTCATCTGCTTCATACGCCAATGTTTGATTGAGACTTTCGAGTTGGGCTTTTTGTTGCTCCAACTGTTCCCCGAGACGACCTCTATCAACTTCTCTAAGTTCAAGGTTACTGTCCAATGAGGCGTAATTGTAGGAGATCTGTTCCTCAAGTTGAGCAATTTCTTTACCAAGGCTTTCCTTGAGCCAGTACTCTTTCTTACCAACCCGACCATAACGTATTTTTTTTGTAGAGGCCATCGATACACGTTTCAACTGTTCGAGCTTAGCCTCAATACCGAGAGCCACCAATTCAGTAGTGCCTGTCAAAGGATTCATATTTCCTTTTAGATCGTGGTAATCAAAAACTTCGGGAAGAAAGAGAGACCAGTTAGTGCGCTTGACTGGTATGTTGATGGGCTTGATAGACGGGGGCTTCAGTCGAGAACCAGACTTTAATTCCTTATCAAGCCTACCAGCGAAGAAGAGACGGGCATCAAAGGGAAGACCTGCGATAGTTGTCTTCACAAGTGGTACTGCAACACTCCCCTTCCCTCCTCCCTCAGGGAATACTGGCTTAACGGGCACACCATCTACCTCTGCACTCCAAAGCCTGAGATTCTCTGGGACTGCCAATTCGATGAACTGCTCTGCTCGGTTCTGTAATGAAAGGGTTACCTCGTAAACACAGCGACCCGACTTGCCAACAAATGTCCGCATAGAGAGCAGATCAATAATAGCCTCTAGTCGCTTACTCTCCTGCGCATGGGTAATCGTGAGCCCGGCTTTCCAACCAGGCTGAAAACTTTGGTGTACGAACTGGAGGGACTGACGAATCTGTTCGTCCAAAAGTTCCTTCTGCTCTTCAATCGTGGCTGGACGCATGTATTTGGGCCCTTGGAATTCAAGCTGATGGCGCGAGAAGTTCTGAACCGCCACCACGGCGCGATATCCAGCAGAGGCACTCGTCTTCAATTCGGGGATATCCAGTACCTGACTGTTAGGTGTAATCTGACGGGAAAAATTGACGCCAACATCAACGAGCCCAGTGACCTCATTGACCAGAGAAACCTCCCACCAGTGCATGCCTTCTTCCCCAGAGCCATGCTGGATACCCCGAAGGGCAGGTGAAGTCACAGAGACATCCTCGGCCATAGCCTCTGGTAAGGTCAGAAGGATTCGGTCCAACGGGGAACCCTCTACTTGGTAGCGCAAACGGTAGGTGTAGCTGACTTGTGTCTCCTCAACGAGAACCCCAACGAGCATTTCAAGCCCAACCTTGGATGGACGCTTTTGAATACCAAGCTTCAAGGCAGCATCAATACCCTCAGATTCGTACGCAAACTGCACAGCATTTACCTGCCCACCATCAAGCCAATGTGTGACACTCTTACGCGGTCTCGGACGAAGATTGCGAGTTTCCAAAGTGCGTGCCTCCAATGCAGGGGCAACTTGAACGGCAAGCTGTCCACCCTGTGACTCCAAAAGTTGTCCATCTGCTGTGGTAGCACGAATTAGAGGCACGTCGAAGTCTTCAAGTTCAGGAGCCTCATTAACAAGGACTATGGCAATGCTGGTCTTGAGCCGAGCTACGCGATAGTCAACATGTAGAAGGTTCCCCATACCTTCTTCCTGAATATGCCAGCGCTCAATGTCCGGACCAACCACATTGAGTACATCATAGCCTACTGGGAGCAGAAATGAACTTCCGAATAAAAGTCCATCCTCAGCCTCAACAGAAACGTTAGATAACAGTTGTACATCCTCAGAAGAGATCCGCACCAACTGATTAAGATTCGTCTGATGCCGACCAACTACTCTTTGAACCTCCCAATGTAACGAGAACGGACGAAAAGGCCACTCGTAAGAACCCTGAAAACGTGATGCGTCCGCAGAAGAGTTGAACACTGTCCTTGATGCAGTTCGATTGATGCGCCGACCACCCTTAACGGTATCAACCTTCAAGTTGACTCCCATAGCAGCATGCAGCTCAACACGCCCAGTCTCTCGACCAACATCCCCAGCACGAGGTAACCAAAGCCTACTTGGCACAGCCTCTTTTGGAAATGGAGCAATCCAATGAAGGCTTACTCTATTCTGTTTCTTGACCGAGCGGTGTAGACGAACTTCAAGGGACTGAAAAGGATGTCCCTCAAGTTGGACTTCTTTTCCAATACGATGGTCCCGAAGGTTGGCCGTAGAAAGCTTACTTACCCTTGCCCCCGAGGGCAACAAGGCACGGAAAAAATCACGCTCTCCACCAGAAAACTTGTAGTCCAGTTCGGTAATACCAAGAATACCCCAGTGAAAGGCGTGGACTTGGTGGGAAGCGTCGGCAACTAGAGTACGATCCTCGGAACCGACGCCCAACTCAGGCCTCCAGCGTAGATTCACCTCGGACATCTGTCCTGTGGCAAGCTGCCAGCTTTCAGCATTACGCAATGGGCGAGTGGGAAGACCCGGGGCCTCAAGTTCTAATTCGTCGTCTCCTAAAGAAACATTGAAAACGACTGCAGGCATGGGAGGCAACCGTAAGTTCACGCTCCCGGCACGCCCTTTAACCTCGGGCCTTGCGACGGCACGAATTGACAATACACCTTTATCTCCGGGTGAAAGATGTAGAACCAAGCCTCCTTGTTTACGTGCAGCCACAGACGCTGGCTTACCATCAAAAAGAACTTCTTGAATAGCTACATTACCAAAAGGCAAAGGTAAATCCATTGCGGTCGGTGAAGCCACCTCCAAGGATACGCGGAGCTGAAGTTCAAAGTTCTCCTCATCAAGTAGTTTGGCATCGATAACGGGTTCGCGGAGAAAAATTCGAGAAGGGTGCTTACGTACAGCCAAAGGCTGGTCAGGATAAGCGTGATTCCATAGTCTTACGTAGTCTTCATAGGGCAGCAGTACGCGCCTTACCGTACCGTCTCTTGCAGGACCGTCCTTGCCGTAGGGAATGAATACCTTCGGCGCAGCACTAACCTCCCAGCTCAACGTGAAAATCCCTATCGCAATACACCCCCAAGCCACGCGGAAAAAGTGACGACTAAGAAAACGGTATGCAGAAGTAGAAGAAAACCATCTCCAGAACCAATTCAGTAACTTCCAGCCTAAAGACCAAAAAGGCCATAATAATAGCCAGAAGAAAGTACACGAGAAGTAAGCATTTGCTACATTTGCGAGGCTGGGAATCCATAGAGCAATTAATGTAGCTCCTATGAAGACGCCCACTAGATAAGCCAATTTTTGCAGAAGATTAGCTCGATACCAGACTAAGACTGCAAAAAGAAGCCCAAGAAGATATCCAGCCAAGCGAACGCCATTTTCATTCTTTGCTCGAGCTAATGTGATGGCAAGCTGTGGCTCTCCAAGTCCATTGAAAGTGGTGCTACTTCCATCGCATACCACTAGACTAATAGGCATTGTAAAGCGTCCACGAGCTGAAGACTGCCTGCCACTTGCCACTTGGTAGAAACTCTCAGGCTCTAGAGACTTTGTTTCAGATTGTTTAGAAATCGGAGGAGGTGGCGGTTTGGCAGCTTTAACCTTTGCGGGCGAGGACGTCTGAGAAATCCTTGCCTCTTCAGGAGCTTCCTTTGGAGGCCCTATTGCCGAAACAGGCACAGGCTCTGCTCTTTCGAACATGACCTGCTCATCAACGCTCAATTCAAAATCTTCGATTTCTCCGCCGAAGGAATTCTGAATAGCCGAATCCATTTCACGTTCTGCAAGTAAACCGAATGAACTACTCAATTTGAATAGGTCGAACAGAATGGGGTCTTCTTGTTTAAAATGATGGACAGGCGCTACAAGGTTAGAGTTGTAATCTGAAAGACGATAGCCAGACGGAGGAATGACTGACCAGTTTGTCTGATTAAGGGAAACACCCGGCAACTTTGGTGGATACAATTTTAGTCCGCCAAGGTCAGAACTGCTGGACAGAAAATATACAATCTGAACCTCAACTGGCTCGCGAGTTAGAGGCAATGGAAGCTGGATAGTGCTGTTAGGGCCAGACTTAGGCTTTACTGGTTGACCACCCACTTGGGCAGACCAAAGCCTTGCCCCAGGAGGTAAGTTTACTTCGAGAAACTGACGAGACACATTTGCAATTCTCCAGCGAGCTTCGGTCTGCTGAGAACCATCAGCTCCCACCTGCGTCCGCAATTGGGTTTCTACAGCAAGAATGGAAGGGATCGCATAATTATCTAGTGAGCTTGAGGTCAGCTTTAGATCGACCCCTGACTCTTCGGAGCCGCCTGAAAGAAAGCGATGGGCTGCAAGAATACGACGCGCCTTCACAGGCAAGGTAGGAAGATCAATCGTGTCCACCTCACGAGTCCCCCGGGCTTCAATGTCCACTTTGAACTCCTCCCCGGCCTCAATAGCGGCAAACTCAACCACCTGGTCGACTCCTACCGGACGTACTAGCGGCAGTTCCCAGACCGAACCATCTAACTCTTTATGAAAACGAGCGTTTATAACCACAGTCCCTAGAGTCTCCTCATCTAACTCAAGCTGCCAAAGATTGAAGCGCTCTGCCTTGCTGTCGTTCAATTCTAGGGTTTTTGACCCAGGGCTGACAATTCGACTGGAGGATAGTCGAAGGCTCTGTACAGCAAATGACAATTCTTGACCAAGACTCTTATCTGCCAGAATGAAAAATCTTTGTGCAGGAGCTCGGGAAATTTCCACATTCATACGGAAAGAACCTCGGTAGCTCCCCGCCTGAATAGTGTAAAGGCCCACGGAACTAACATTGAGCCTTGGCTGAGAACGAGTGATCGTGACCGGTACATCCGCTGTCGGCATTTCTGAATAGCGGACAGCTGAGCGTACTTCATTCCCAAGGCCCAAAGCGCCAAGTTGACCCACATTGATTGGAGTCCATTCATCGGAAACCTCGTCGGCCTCCACTTCCAAATGTCCTCTAGCAGTAAAAGCCAGCAATCCCT
Organism: uncultured Opitutia bacterium; assembly: GCA_913048125.1. GTDB lineage: Bacteria > Verrucomicrobiota > Verrucomicrobiia > Opitutales > JABJCN01 > JABJCN01. Next base: position 13,113 of record CAJWWL010000065.1, read on the forward strand.
TAGTCTTCGCAGCAGAGAGTCCTAGTAGGGGAAAGCTCTGGTTAGTAACTTCCAAATTCGAGCTAGTTGAAAGAAACTGACTCCAATTAGCGGGCCTCTTTTTTAGGACGAGCTGGAGATTGGCAAGACCTTCTGGCGGGATGGGCTTCTCTAAGTCCAGCCGCAGTTCCTGAGAATTTTGAACATCACGCAATCGGTATTCAAAGCCCTTACTATCGCCGCTAAGCTTTACACTCGAAAGCTCCCAACCTTCAGTCTTCGCAGGGAGATTAAATATCATATGCGCCATCTCGTGGCCTACGGCTGTCACATCGAATTTAGCTTCAAGAGAAAGTCCCTCAGGTGAGACAACTAAAAGTTGAACTTCTTCGCTGTGACGCTCGAGCACGACCGGTGCAAACACAAGGTCCACACCCCATTCATTACCCCAATGGAAGAATAGGCGACCGTTCGAGGAGGTGAGCCCATCAATGCGTGCAGCTGTAGAGAGATCCTGCCGCAAGACACTGCGACACTTTTCAGCTCGGAAGGTCTGCGCTAAACCAGGATCAACCATTAGGTGACCACGCTGGAAATCGGCGTCCTTAAGCAGAAGCCGGGGACCTGACCAATCCAGTTCTGCGGGTGAAGCATGAGCTTTGAACCGCAATGACTTGGTCCCAGTCGCAGAGCTTCTTAGTTCTACCTCTATCTCTTGCACACCGTCTGCTATTTGGTGAGTTGACCAGCGTACGAGGTCCGGTGAGGTAACTTCGGTTACCGTCCAATCCGCTTCTAGTAGAAAGACAAATTTTCGGACTCCCTTTCGGAGGACTTGAAGGGT
>CAJWWL010000066.1 GCA_913048125.1 uncultured Opitutia bacterium
CTTTATCTCTTTCTGCTTCTTGTCATGCACGCTGGCCTAATGGGTATTTTCACCAGTGTTGACATCTTCTTTTTCTATTTTTTCCACGAACTCGCGCTCATCCCAACCTTTGTTATGATTGGGATATGGGGAAGCGCTGAACGCCAAATTGCCGCACTTGAGATGACGATATATCTCACCCTAGGTGCACTTGTGTCCCTCCTTGGTATAGTAGCTCTTTACCTTGCTGGCGGAGAAGGAGCCAATCTAAACATGATCGAGCTCGCGGCACACCTTGCTGAGAACCCAATTTCCCCCGAATCCCCGAAAACTATCTTTGGACTACTTCTCTTTGGGCTTGGTGTACTGGTCTCCCTTTTCCCGACCTACAGTTGGGCTCCTCGCGGCTATGGAAGCGCACCAACCAGTAACGCAATGCTTCACGCTGGTGTTCTGAAGAAATTCGGCATTTACGGACTCATCCAGGTAGCCGCGCCGCTTCTGCCAGAGGGAGCATCATCATGGTCAGCTACCCTAACATGGCTAGCATTAGGCAACGTTGTTCTAATAGGATTTGTAGTTTTGGCTCAGCGAGACCTAAAGCAGATGATAGGCTTCGGCTCGGTGATGCACATGGGCTATTGTTTCTTAGGGTTGGCCACGCTATCCGTCATAGGTATAGGCGGCGCTGTGCTACTGATGGTCGCTCATGGCATGTCGGTCGCACTACTCTTTCTCCTAGCTAACTACGTCCAAAAACGTACTGGAACACTTGAAATGCCAGACATGGGAGGACTTGCAAGTAAGTCCCCTGTTCTGGCTGCTTTTTTTGTAGCCGCTACGATGGCTTCCATTGGATTACCCGGTTTCGCCAATTTTCTTGGTGAGTTCTCGATCTTCAATGCTCTCTGGGCCAAATCAGGCTGGCTTGTTGCCTTCGCTGCACTAGGAATACTAATCTCAGCAATCTATGGACTGCGTGCGGTCTCCAGCATCTTCTTTGGTGAACCTTCAGCCCAACTCGTTAAGAAGTGGGAAAATCAAGCGCCTCGAGATCTTGATCTTTGGGAGCGAATACCTGCTGTTCTGTTACTTGCTTTCATGCTCCTGATCGGAATGAAGCCCCTACTCATCTCGGACGACATCAACACTCACGTGAAGAGTCTCCAATACGAAGACACCGCACCTGAGATGCCTGAAATAAATGTGAGTTCTAGCATCAAGGTTGACAACCATAACAACGGCCACGACCACTAACTCTCATGCAAGCCATCTACAAGAGCTTCGCGGCCGATAACCATTGGGAAATTCTCCTTCCTGAAATCTCGATGGTAGCTCTCGCGCTACTGTTGCTATTATACGAACTTTTCGGGCGTGGTTCCTTCAAATCAGGAAAAAACCATTCGGGTACTATCGCTATTGCCGGACAGATAGCTATCCTTGCGACGCTTTTATCCGGTGCCTTCGGAAATGCTGCAAATGGAATTCACTTTGGAGGCCTAGTAAAGACTTCCTACCTTGGGGATTTTGGACGAATCTTCTTCCTCAGCAGCTCAATACTTACGTCTTTGCTGGCTTGCACTTATTTAAACAAACATCCACTTGCCAAAGCCGAATTTCACCATCTGACAATCCTCATAGCGGCAGCCCTGATGCTCTTACTCCAGAGCCATCATTTTGTTATGTTGTTTGTAGCATTGGAAACAGCAACTATCGGTTTCTACGTGCTGGTGAGTTATTGCCGACACAATGCCCAATCCCTTGAAGGTGGGCTAAAGTATCTTATCCTAGGTGCCCTGAGCTCTACAATTCTTCTATTCGGTTCAGTTCTCGTTTATGGAGCGGTTGGTACAGGGACGACAGGGCTTGATGGCATGAACTTTGCGGCCATTCAGGAATTTGCTGGAGCACAACCCGAGGACTCACTTCTTCGCGTAGGGCTTCTTTTAATACTACTAGGTCTTCTCTTTAAGGTTGGCATTGTTCCATTTCAGATATGGATCCCAGATGTTTATCAAGGGGCACCCACCCCAGTAACAGCATACCTTTCTGTAGCCTCCAAGACTGCGGGACTTCTTGTCATGTTGCAACTGCTCACTGGACCGTTCGTTAGTCTCCAAACATTTGTAACTCCTCTCCTTAGCCTCCTTGCTGCAATCACAATACTCTTCGGCAACATCACTGCCCTGACTCAACGCAACGTGAAACGTATCATGGGCCTGTCTGGCATTGCCCATGCTGGTTATATGCTTGTAGGCGTTATCGCCGCTTTTCAAGTGCCTGAAATGGCAACTCGTGCCCTGATTATTTATTTAGGGGCCTACCTTCTCGCCTCCTACTCAGTCTTCGGCATTATGACTTGGAATGCTGGCCACGACGATGCTGACCAAACACTAGACGACTATCTTGAATTTGGAGAGAAGCATCCAGCCCTTGGCTTCGTACTGGTTATCGGTCTGGCTTCTCTAGCTGGCATACCCCCCTTAGCTGGATTCATTGGCAAACTTTTACTCTTTATGGCTGCATGGAAAGCTGGCCTCACTACCCTACTCTACATAGCAGTGATTGGCGTCGCTGCATCTATCTTCTATTACTTCGGCTGGATCCAAGAAGCCACCTTTAGGTTCTGGAAAGCCAAAGACCCTACTGCAGAAAATCAAGAGGAACTCCAAACTGCACCTTCTACCATTATTAGCACTGGGTTGCTTTGGACCTTAATACTTCTAACCGCCGCCACGGTTATCCTTGGGTTCTATCAGGAATTCATCCCCGTCTAGCAAAATTCGGCTCAAGCTAGTTCGGCTACACAATTTTGTGTACAACAAGCCCACTTCTAAGCTTGGGCTCAAACCAAGTTGTTTTTGGAGGCATGATATTACCAGTATCCGCAATCGCAATCAACTGATTCATCGACACTTCATGTAAGGCGAAAGCAATGGCCATCTCCCCATTGTCCACCCGCCGGGAAAGTTCCTCAAGTCCACGAATACCACCTACGAAATCGATACGCTTGTCCTTGCGAAGATCTGTGATGTTGAAAATCGGTGCGAGAACACACTCTGAGAGAACGTTAACATCGAGTGCTCGAATTGGGTCTGTATCGTCGTAGGTTCCCTCCTTGGCGCTCATCCGATACCATTTGCCTTCGAGGTACATGGAAAGAACATGAATAGCTTCCGGGCGATATGGTTCAGAACCCTTCTCTTCGATATCAAAACTATCAGAAAGACGGGCCATTAATTCAGCCGAAGTCAGACCATTGAGGTCTTTGATCACACGATTGTAGTCGAAAATCTTCAGTTGGTCCTCCGGGAACAGAACACTAAGGAAAAAGTTGTATTCTTCCCCTCCTGTGTGCTCAGGGTTAGACTCTTTACGTTCCTGCCCAACTAAAGCAGCAGCGGCAGTTCGGTGATGGCCATCAGCTACATAGACTTGAGGAATCGCCTCAAACAATGCTGTAATTCGGCTAATCCATTCTGAGTCTTTGACCACCCAGAATCGATGCTGAATACCATCGTCTGTGGTAAAATCGTAAACGGGAGCAGCGTCTGTCTTGGTGCGAACCAAAACATCAATTTCGGCGTTCGCCCGGTAGGTAAAGAAGACAGGTTCCGCATTCATATCGGTATACCGGATATGGTTTTTTCGATCCTCTTCTTTATCGGCCCGAGTCAGTTCATGCTTTAGAATGATGTTATCAAAATAGTCCTGTACAGCTGAGCAGCCAACAATACCGGTTTGCTTGCGCCCATCCATGGTCAATTCGTAGAGATAAAAGCATGGGCTTGCATCTTCAGTGAATGTACCCGCAGTACGCATGGCTTCGAAATTTTCACGGCCCTTCTCATAGACTGCCTCACTGTAGAGGTTAGTGTCCGGAGGAAGGTCAATTTCTGGCTTCACTACATGGAGAAAAGAGTCTGGGTTACCTGTGGCTTCAGTACGAGCCTCCTCTGAGTTGAGCACGTCGTAAGGGCGGGATGCTACTGCCTTGGCTTTTTCCGGGATAGGTCGGAGGCCTTGAAATGGTCGAAATATAGACACGATGGTTAATTTTGAGTTACTAAAACACTAAAGTAGCAGAGATTCCTAAAGCGTTAATAAAAGGCAACACTGATTCCATTAAATCCTGCCTTCACTGGACCTTCTTTTGCTCTCGCAAGATTTAAACCTGTACGTGTAATTACGAAGATATGAAGAACTTACCCAGTTCCCCTCCCCCTGTTCTGCGGCGTGGAACTTTTCCTAGACCCAATATTCGTAGTGGTGAGGATTTGTTTCGGCTCCGATATCTAGACCGGAGTCAATGGGTCGTGCTGGGTTGCCCTGTAGAAGGCTTACATTTCCCAAAAGAAACCATTGATGCTCTTAATGGCAACGGAGATGACCGTATCCTCTGTGAAGACCTGCTCCGAACTATTGACTGGCTACAAACCCGTTTGAAATCAGCAAACAGTATTGATGGAAACGCATCCGTTTGCACCGGTGACTTAGACCTTACTAATCCAGATGGTCTAAAACTCGCAGAAACAATTCAACGAATTCTCATCAACTTGGGACGCGACAAGGAGGGCTCTCTCAGTTTACAAGATTTGACGAACGAGACTGCGCTGTTTTCTGATGCACGCACTAATGGTGACGGTGTGCTACCCCCAAATGCTGCAAACTCCGAAGATGCACAGGCCGCAATCTCCGCCATCCTAAAAATCTACGGAGCCACAACTGACCGTACCGGCGAGGAGGGCTTGGGCCGCGCCACGTTTACTGAATTCACTGGTGTTGCCCCCAAGTACCTAAGCTGGCTCCTTGAAGCTTCTGAGCAGGAGGATATTCTACCATTTCAGGATAAGACAAATGCCGCCTACAAGGCTTTCTCTGAAACAAAGCCTCTACTTGATTCTTGGTTCGATCAATGTAGACTACAGCAGATCACCTCCAAGCAGGACTTAATCAAGGTACCCCTTCAAACATTTGGTGACAAAGAAGCTTTTGACTTCACTAAGCCTATACATCCAGAACACGAAACTTCCCTCGCTAGATTTTTTGACGCCGTTCTAGCGACCCATTTCGACTGTAAACATGATACTCCTCTGGACCGGAAAACCTGGTCGTCTATAAAAACCAAGTTTGAGCCACATGAGGAATGGCATTCGAGAAATCCAGATACACGGCTTGATAATCTAGATGCTGATACCATAGAGGCACTCCTGAACCCAGATGTACTGAAGGAAATAGAAGATCTTTTTGCGCAGGACAGCATCATTGCCAATGAACTGGAACGCATGGAAGAACTACGTAAGCTTTTGCTATTCAAACGTGACTTACTGTCTTTCGCTCGCGAATTCGCTGCAATGCCTGGTATCTATGACCCTTCGGAACCAGCAATCTTCCAAACTGGAACACTATTTCTAGCTGGAAGAAAATTCCACCTATGCATACACGTCGAAGATCCAACAAAACACGCTAAATTGGCGTCAGAGTCAGGACTATTCCTAATCTATTGTGAAATCCTTGGAGGAGATGAAAAGCGGCATGTTGTAGCAGCTGTCACGGATGGCACAGCCCAAGGACTCGCAGCAGGTAGACATGGACTGTTCTATGACCGTTCTGGTAGAGAATGGAAGGCAACAATAATCCGAATTGTTCCGCAGGCTATCAGTCTCAAGGAGGGTTTTCTTGCACCATTTCAAAGACTGGGAGAACTAATCGCTACACAATTTGAAAAAATCTCCTCAGCTCGTGAAAAGAAAATACACGCCTCACTTGAGAAAGGATTCACAGAGGCAGAGAAACAGCCGGTTACGACTACTCAAACTGGAACTGCACACTCAACAACTGTCCCAGGCATCGGAGGTATTCTTGCTGGAGGTGGAGTCGCATTTGCTGCTCTCAGTTCATCGCTAGCATTTATAACTACCAGCCTGTCTAAGGTTGATAAGGTAAACTTTCTTTACACCGCAACCGGATTTTTGACCGTTATAATATTACCTTCAATAATAATAGTAGCCCGTAAGTTACGTCGGCGCGATCTATCCATTCTTTTGGACGCTTCTGGCTGGGCAATCAATCCCCGGATCAAAATCACAAGAAGCCTAAGTCGTCGTTTGACCGAAAAACGAAAAAACTAAAAAACATTCCAACATACAGATGAAACACGTTCTAATAGTGGGATTTCTATGGCTGACGTCTATCAGTCAAGCAGAGAAAAAACCTGTTAAAGTTCAGTTAATCTCAGAAATGAGCGGTATTATCTCCGGGCAAACTTTTAACCTCGGTCTACACATACAACACGAAAAGGGTTGGCACACGTATTGGAAAAATCCTGGTGACGTAGGACTGGCACCTACAATTAAGTGGGAACTGCCAAAAGGTTTCGAAGCAATGCCCTTTCTATGGGCAAGTCCGGAAATCCACAAGATGGGCATAATCGATGTGCAAGCCTACCATGGCGAAGTAACCCACATTCTACCGATCAAGGCCCCGATTGGGTTGGAGAATGATTCTGTAGTCACACTGAAGGGACGGCTATCTTGGCTAATGTGCTCTAAGCAATGCATACCAGCGTTTCAAGATGTCTCAATTAAGTTACCAGTACTCAAACAACCAACGTTTATTGGGAAATGGAAGGAAGGATTTGTTAGAACAAAAACACAGCAGCCTGTAGTTGTTGAAGGCTGGAACATCACCGCCTTGGACAAAGGTAAGATTATTGAAATGCAAATCAATCCAAGGGAAGGTTTGCCCAAAACTCCGGCGAAGCCTTGGTTCTTCTGCGATGAAAACCACATAACGACTCAGAAGCATCCCGAATACAAGCAGCTTGGTAGAGGTCTAGTCATGCGTATGTCCAAGACTGAATGGGCTCCAGCCAAAATCACACAACTGTCAGGTCATCTAAATTCTCCAAAAGGCTGGGACAGATCAGGTAAAATTAAGAACCTCCGTGTAAGTATCCCTGTCGGTACTTTAAACTGAAATCACAATTTAGTATCTTCGAAATAGACTTTCAGATTTTCTATGAACCGCACTATATATACCACGCTTCTGCTAGGTGTAATCATCAACTCACATAGTAATGCAAAACCCAGTAAAGCCGATCAGGAGCAACGCTTTCTGACAGATGTTCGTCAATTGACATTTGATGGTCTCAGAAGTGGTGAGGGTTATTTTTCAGCCGATGGCTCAAAACTAATCTTTCAATCTGAGCGCCATCAAGGGAACCCATTTTACCAAATCTACCTCATGGACTTTGAGACCGGAGATACCGATCTCATATCACCTGGACAGGGTCGAACTACCTGCGCGTGGATTCATCCCAAAGGTGAAAAAGTCCTATTTTCCTCCACACACGAAGACCCAAATGCAATTCAAAAGCAGAAAGAAGAATTCGATTTACGAGAGACTTCCACAGATCGTCGATACTCCTGGAATTACGATGAGTCCTATGACATATATGAAAAAGACCTGAGTACTGGCAAGATCTGCAATATTACAAACACAAAGGGCTACGACGCAGAAGGGGCATATTCTCCAGATGGTAAATGGATTGTTTTTGCCTCCAACCGTGAAGCCTACGAAGGCAAACTATCTGAGACACAGCAGAAAAAATTCGATCACAGCAAGGCATACTTCATGGAACTCTACATCATGAAGTCTGATGGCTCAGATCTCCGTAGACTAACTAACACACCCGGCTACGATGGCGGTCCATTCTTTAGCGCAGACGGAAAGAAAATCTGTTGGCGTCGCTTTTCCGAAGATCACGCAACTGCAGAGATCTACACCATGAACATAGATGGCACCGATGAAAAGAAGTTGACCAACATGAAAAAGCTTTCATGGGCACCCTACTTTCATCCCTCCGGCGAGTACTTAATCTACGCTACTAACCAACATGGGTTTGCTAACTTTGAACTGTACCTCGTAAGGGCTGACGGCAAAGGGCAGCCCACCAGAGTCACGTACAAAGAGGGTTTCGATGGACTCCCCTGCTTTACCCCTGACGGAAAAAAACTCGCATGGACATCAAAGCGTACCACGGATGGCACCACTCAGATTTTTATTTCAAAGTGGAATCATGTTGCCGCGCGCAAGGCATTGGGTGTAGACCGAAAAAAAGATATTAAAAATAACCCCAAACCTGAAGAGTTCCTCAGTAATTTAAAAAAGCACAAAACAACAGCAGCCATTACAGCCGAGGATTTACGCTGGCATATCGAGACGCTTTCATCTGACGAATTCGAAGGCCGCCTGACTGGCACAAAGGGTGAAAAGCTAGCTACTGCACACGTGGCGGGCGCCTTTGCAGAGTTTGGTCTAGAACCTGCCGGCGACAATGAGACTTTCTTCCAAAAGTTCGAATTTGAATCAGGGGTGTCTCTTGGCAAAAGAAACCTTTTATCCATTCACCTTTCGGAAGAAATTAACAATCCGGTATTCGATAAGGAATGGCGGCCGGTTGGCTTTTCCGGAAACGCAAAAATCAACCCTACCGATGTGGTATTCGCAGGGTATGGACTTGTAGCACCCAAGGCTGGTAAGCATAAAGAATACGATTCCTATGTACACCTAGACGTAAAAGACAAATGGGTCGTAGCTCTTCGATATGTACCAGAGGATGTTGATAGCAAAGTTCGCCAACATTTGTGGCGCTTTGCCTCTCTTCATAACAAAGCATCAGTTGCACGTGACCGTGGTGCGAAAGGAATTATTTTCGTGAGTGGCCCAAACTCGAAGGTCAAGCAACAGTTAGTGCCCCTGCACACCAGAGGTTCCTCTGCCAGCACTTCTATTCCAGTGCTAACAATTTCAGATGAGTATGTCTCCAAAATGCTGAAAGCCACAGGAAAAGACCTAGAGAAAATCCAAGACAAGCTTGATACCGGAGAACCCATGATGGGCTTTCCGATTAAGGGCGTGAAAATTAGTTCTAACACAGACCTCGTCAGAGAAAAAGGCGTCGGACGGAATGTGCTCGCCCACCTACAGACAGGTAACAAGCCTGCAAGTGAACTAATCGTAATTGGGGCTCATGTTGACCACCTCGGACGTGGATCGACCGGTTCGCGAGCCAAGGGTGAACGCAGAGAAGAAATCCATCATGGTGCAGATGACAATGCCTCGGGCACGGCAGCACTGTTAGAAATTGCAGAATATCTCGCGGATCAGAAGGACAGAGAGAAGTTGCCTAATGGTTTCGATATTCTCCTCGCCGCATGGTCAGGCGAAGAACTAGGCCTCATAGGCTCAGGCCATTTCATGAAAAATCGTCGTGAACACGAAAGACCAATCATTGCTTATCTTAATATGGATATGATCGGTCGATACAGGGATAAGCTAACTCTCCAGGGTCTTGGATCCAGCAAGGTCTGGTCAGGTGTTATCGAGCGAGCAAACATACCTGTTGGGCTGAAACTACAGATCAGTCAGGATACCAATCTCCCGACAGACACTACATCATTCTACGCCCGCGGCATACCCATCCTAAATGCTTTCACGAATACCCATGAGGACTACCATACACCAAGTGATACTGCGGAAAAAATTAACTACACAGGCACTCGCAACATTGCTACATTCATGGCTTTAGCTACCCGACAATTACTTCGCCTTGATCAACCGCCAGAATATATTGCAGCAAAACCTCGTGAGAAAAATGCTAAGCGCGGAAGTCTACGCGCCTACCTAGGCACAATTCCTGACTACGCTGCTGGAGGTTCCAAGGGGATGTTGCTATCGGGTGTAGCCAAAGACGGGCCGGCGGAGAAGGCAGGACTCAAAAGTGGTGATGTAATTGTTCAACTCGCTGGGAAAAAAATTGAAAATATTTATGACTACACAAATGCAATCAGCGCATTGAAGATCGGTGAAGCATCTGATGTAATCGTCCTGCGCAGGAATAAAACTCTGCAACTGAAGATTATCCCCGGATCTCGAGAATAACCTAGAAACTCCATTATTTACAGATGAACCTAAGCCTAGAGCTGTTGTTTTATCGCAAGTGACTTACGAAGCCAAACTACACATAGATAGATCAGAGGTGTGTCTAGCGCAGCCAATACCAGCTTAATGATGTAGTTAGCTAAAATGACCTGCCACACGATACCCCAACCCAACTTGAGACCAAGGCCAAGAAATATACTATTTACGATGATAGTATCGAAAAATTGGGAAACCCAGGTAGATGCGTTGTTGCGAAGCCAGAGGTGCCTACCATTTGTAAACCTGCGCCAAAAATGAAAGAGCCGGTTGTCCATTAGCTGAGCGACAAGGTAGGCAGTCATTGATGCAAGGATAAGAACCCCAGGCAGGGTAAAGACGGATTCCCACGCTTGTTGCATCTCAGCTACAGTTCCATAACCCAACTCCTGATTGACCCAAACAGGAGAACCCGGCAACAATATCGAAACTTGCACCAAAAGTAGCATGAGCAGACTCAGCGCAAAGCCTGTCCAAACCATCAAGTCAGCTCGTCGACGCCCGTAGATTTCGCTGACAATATCCGTTAATAAAAAAGTGATGGGGTAAGTAACAATGCCACTAGTAAGAGTGATGGCGCCCCAACCAAAACCATTGGGTAGCTGAGTTGGAAATGCCAAAAATAGCTTCGTGCCGATAATATTTGTCAGAACAAGGACAACACAGAATGCCGCTAAGATGAAGTTGTAGATGCGCTCAGCCCGTTCCCGTGAGGATTCAGGTATGTCCGGCGCAAAATCACTCACAGAGCTGGAGACCAAATTAGCGGTAATTACGTGGATAGACGAAATCTGGTGAAGAAAAACTACTCTTGGCAGTATGAAGAGGGGCCCTTTTGTTGGTAACTGTGTCAACAACATGGAGCAGATGCGAACTTCCCTTCAGTGCCGAAAAAAGAAGATGTCGACCATCATTAGTCCAACAAGGACCTTCGTCGTTTGAATTACTATCGAGCGCACGGGACGTACGTTTTGAAAAATCGTAGATTACGATCTGTGATCGACCACCAATGCTTGCTGTAAAAGCGAGAATGTTAGGGTCGGTAGGATTCCATGTTGGCTCCGTACACTCACGGCTGATGTTGGTGGGAATTCGACGAAAACGTCCTTTGTTCTCACCAGAAAGGATAACCTCAAAGAGCTTGGCCCCACCTTCGATATCACTTGAAAGTATGATACGACGACCATCTGGAGACCAAGTTGGCGAGGTTTCTCTGCTTTTATTAGTGGTGATGCGCTGGGGCTTACTACGAGAAGCAAGGATAGCTTCATTGATGCAGAGCTCGTTTTTAATTATCATGGCAGCCCGACGGCCAAAGGGATCAAAGACTGCCCCATGATTAGTGCCTTTATAACGAGCGATTGGTCGAGCTACGCGCGTGCCCATGTCCATAAGGTAAACGTCCATACCTCCAGACTTGTTGCCAGAATAAAGGATGCGATTTCCATCCGGAGACCAATCTGGGGAGATGATCTGTCTTCGGTCAGAAGTTAGCTTTCGAAAGCCCTGAAAGAACAGATCACTGGTGTAAAGTTCACGCACTTTACCCTGATGAACAACAAAAGCCAGCTTACCAGCGAAAAAGCCAGGACGCTTCGTAATGCGCTGCACGGCTGTATCTGCGGCAAGTAAAGCTGCTTGTCGCAGATCAGTACCCTGCACAGGGAAAGACTCGGAAGTACCTGTGCCACTTGTGGAGCGGATGCTAACTCGCACGCCATTGTTACCAATTGAATCAAACTTTAAGGAGTAGCTTGCAGCGCTAGGTTGTGGCACAATTTGTAAGCCCCCATGCAAACGGAAAGCTTGTTTAAGTAGAAGACTCGTATTCGGATCTGAAGCCTGAACTGCAATCCTGATGACGTTCTTGTTAGTAGGGTAAGTGAAAGTCCCAGACTTTTGACCCGAAGCAAGTAGTTGTGAAAAAAAGAAGCCAAAAAAACAAATTACCAATCTCTTCATATTATAATATTGTTTAAATCCAGTCATAAACATGGCCAGAAAAATCAGTTAAATCCTCAGCTTTCGCCAGATATAATTGACGACATAGATCCAATCTCGTTCAAGAACGATCTACTTATTACAGATTCAATAAATATCTCAAAGTAACATTAAAAAGAACATGCAAGAACTCACTGAAGGTACAGCTGCACCAGATTTTTCTTCCAAAGATCAAAATGGTCAATCCATCAAGCTATCAGACTTTCGTGGAAAAAAAGTTATTCTTTTTTTCTATCCAAAGGACAACACGCCCGGTTGCACCAAAGAAGCCTGCGCCTACCGAGATGCCTCACAAAACTTTGAGGCCAACAATACAGTTATTTTAGGTGTAAGCCCAGACAACGAGAAGTCTCACAACAAGTTCATCGATAAGTTTGATCTACCTTTCCAATTGCTTTGTGACACAGATAAAGATATCTGCGAAGCCTATGGTGTCTGGGTAGAGAAAAGCATGTACGGAAAAAAATATATGGGGGTAGAGCGCTCTACCTTTCTAATCGACGAGGATGGTAATCTGGCTGCCGTACGCCGAAAGGTGAAGCCCGAACCACATGTAGCAGAAATGCTCGAATTAGCAGGTGCTAAGAGTTGACCCTCAACTTTTTCCATTACCAGATTTGACAAACTTGGAAGCCATACTTTTTCTATTCAGCCCACTTTCGGAAGGCTAGGTGGTCAGCAAATACCCTAAACCTCTCCCATTTATATCCTCAAAACACCCTGATTACCAAAATTTAGATCTTCAATCATGAGCGAAAAAGCCAAACTTACACTCGGCGAGAACTCCTATGAACTTCCAATCGTTGTCGGTACAGAGAACGAGCGTGCCTTTGATATTTCAAAGTTAAGAAGTCAGAGCGGCTTGATCACATTAGACACAGGTTTTAAAAATACTGGATCCACGCAAAGTGAAATTACCTTCCTCGACGGAGAGAAAGGTATTCTGCGATACAGAGGCTACTCCATCGAAGACTTGGCAGAAAAGTCCACCTTCCTCGAAGTTGCCCACCTACTAATTTATGGGGATTTACCATCCGCAAAAGAGTTTTCCAGTTTTAGGGAGGATATAACCACGCACACTCTTGTGCATGAAGACATGAAACGCTTCTACGAGGCTTACCCTTCTAAAGCGCACCCCATGGGAATTCTGGCTTCACTGATATCAGCCATGGCCACATTCTACCCTAACTCGCAAGATCCGAACCGAGAAGGAGAGGCTGTAAACCGTACCATAATTCGTCTTTTGGCTAAGATCCCCACCTTGTCCGCATGGGCTTATAAAAACTCAGTTGGACATCCTGTGGTGTACCCCAGAAACTCCCTTTCCTACGTAGAGAACTTCGTCAATATGATGTTCTCCTTGCCCACTGAGGATTACGAACCTGACCCTGTCGTTGTGTCTGCAATGGATAAACTCCTAATCTTACACGCAGACCACGAACAAAACTGTTCTGCAGCCGCTGTACGCATTGCAGGTTCCTCGCGCTGTAGCCTCTATTCAGCTATCTCAACTGGTGTCACTGCACTGTGGGGTCCCTTACACGGAGGTGCTAACCAAGCAGTTATTGAAATGCTTGATGCAATTCATGCGGATGGTGGCGGACCAGATAAGTGGATTGAAAAAGCCAAAGACAAGGATGACCCTTTCCGCCTTATGGGCTTCGGACACCGCGTTTATAAGAACTTCGACCCTCGAGCTAAGATAATTAAAAAAGCCTGCGATGAAGTACTAAGTGCCCTAGGAGTTTCTGACCCAGTTCTCGACATCGCGCGCCACCTTGAAGAGGTTGCCCTTCGTGACGACTATTTTGTCCAACGCAACCTTTATCCCAACGTTGATTTTTACTCAGGTATTATTTACCGAGCACTTGGTATCCCAACTGACATGTTCACTGTTATGTTTGCACTAGGCCGACTACCTGGGTGGATTGCACAATGGAAAGA
>CAJWWL010000067.1 GCA_913048125.1 uncultured Opitutia bacterium
AGGTTATTTGTAACGAACGCAGCGGAATCCGATTTCAGGGCTGCGTGTTGAGGAAGAACCAGAAATATTAGTTTCCCACATGTGAGCCGGGTTGAAATTGGTAGCTCCACCAAAGGGAGATGACCCGCCAAGTGATTTGTAGGAGCCGCCGTAGAGTTCAATCATTAGGCCATCCCCAGGGTTGTGACCACTCTCGCTCCATTCGGCTACGTTGCCGAGGAGGTCTTTGATGCCGAAGCCATTAGGTTGGCGGGTAGAAGCAGGCGTTGGTCCAGAGTATTGGGATGGAAATGTAGAAGCTCGTACCTGAGCGTTGAGTTCGACGGGGTCAAGGGTATCACCCCACGGCCATTTTTTCTTGTGAGAACCACCCGTCAAAAGTTTACGAGCGAGTATAATATCAGGGAGTCTGTAGCCGTTTGCATTCCAGTTGATGAGCCCTTGGATGTAAGAGTAGTTGTCTCCGCTGTCATGGAGACTCTTGCCCCAGTTGGGGATTTCAGCACCCGATTTGTAAATCGTCGAGAGACCCAAATCGGCTGTGCCGTTGTTGTTGAGATCAAAAAATTCTCTGCCGTCATATTTACCGTTTGAGTTGAGATCGTTAAAATTTTCTCCAGGATCCCATTTGCCGTTCATATTGGTATCTTGTGCTGGACTCCAAGCTGAGAATGTATCGTTGCCGTTGGTGTAATTCCCGTCGTCATTGTGATCGCCTAGAATTTCGTTAGGGTCAGTGTAATATGCTGGGATCAGACCCTCTTTCTCAGATCGAGCGTTGCACCACTGGAGAGCCTCCCAAAAAGTTATGTTGGTTACAGGCAACTCTTCGTTGTCACCTGTGATAGAGACAGTCTGCAGGCTCGAGTAGCCATTTTGCTTACCCCATTCCACGACTTCATTCCATTTGATGTTAGTGATTTCCTGAGGGTCAACGGCGATGTTCGTAGGAGCAGTAGCTCCACCATCGGAAAATGCATTAGATAGCCAGGTATGATCGTTGCTGTGCCATAGACTGCCATCGTGAGTCCAAGCAAATGGACCCCACTGAACTGAAACGAGAGAGGCATCTGCCTGGCTCGACTGGGATCCTGCATCACCTGTACCGCTAAAGCCAGAAGGCTCGTTGCCATACGTAGCAATGATTCGGATCTTGCCTTTAGGCGTAAAGCGACTGTCCCAGTCTTTCTCTGCGTCCCACTGTATGGATTTATTTGTCCCGCCTTGTACACCAGCTAGTACGTCGCCTGATGTAGCCTGTACCGATATTGGGAAGGTGAAGCCATCGTCGTGACTGAACCATACCTCAACATAGGCAGTCTGTCCGCCTTCGAGAACAAGATCGTATGTGATATCTACAAGCTTGGTGCCCTCTTTCTGGTTGGCGAGGACGTTGCTGACTTGTGGGGCCGCATGTAAATGCAGTAGTGAGGTGGTCAGCCCTAAAAGGATAGAGGATAGCAGTAGTTTGCGCTTCATGAAGGATGGTTCCAATCTAGATGAAGAAGGCAGGGGGGTTGTAGTGCCGAATCATTTTATCGCTGTTTAGAAGGTTTGGCTTTCCCGCAGGAAACCCTCCGCCAGAATTTGGCGGAGGGTTTCTTTGGAAAAAGTCAACCCGTGTTGGAAGGCATGACGATTGGGTTTCCAACCGTCGCCGACCATGTGAATGGTGGTGATGGCATGGAGATGTTCCGTAAGCGACAAAGCCGCTCTGGAAGCGTCATGCGACAAAGGGTTGGTTGGTCTAAAGGTAGATTAGATGCCGGTTTCGGAAGTTCCACCAGTTGGGGTAGAGCCAGCTGGGTTATAATCGGCTGGGATGCGGCTTGCAATGATCTTAATGCGACCGGACTGAGTAAACTGGTTGTTCCAGTCCACGCCCATGTCCCAAGTGACTTTGAGACCGTCGCCAGGAACCACGCCAGGGCCAGCAGCACCGACCAATGCTGTTGCTGTAAGAGGGAAACTGTTACCGTTATCAGTGGACCACTTAACGGTCACAACACAGTCGCGATTGTCGGATACCTTGAGGTCATAGAAGATTTCCATGAGCTTGGTGCCTTCGATCTGGGCAGCAGTGACATTTTCAACAACAGGTGTACGGTTGCCGCCTTCACCTTCTTGGTAGTCGGGGGCGTTCGGATCTGTAGTATCCATCGGATCATTCGGGTCGGGTACAGGATCATTGGGATCTTGTCCATGGAGGGCAAAAGTTCCCAGCAAAATAGGGAGTGCTATGAGTAGTAGTAGTTTTTTCATGGTGTTGGATGGGTTGACTTTTATTTTTTGTAACAGGCTAGCCTGTAAATTGAAGGGGGTTGGTGGTGTGAAAATTTCGCCAGCTCTGTAAGAGGGAGGTACTGTTGGGGGTAGGCAGGGTATTAGCCGTTGTTTAATATAAATTACGATAAATTTCGGGGGGATAGGAATTTAAAGAAGCACATAAATACCCCACCTATGGTGGGAACGCAAGCGGTTAGCTCATTATTTTTTGAAATAATATTAACTGTGGAGCTGTTTGCCTGTGGTAGACCCGGTGAGAGGTCGGAAAGTTTTCCAGCTTTTCATTTGCGGGAAAAGCCCTAATGAGAAAGGGTGTTTTGAGAATTCTGCACTTCCCATGAAAGCATTTGCGATAACCAACCCTGGCCAATCTGAGGTTCAGGAGATAAAAAAACCAGAGCCTCAAGAGGGAGAAGCGCTTTTGCGCATTCACAAGGTAGGCTTTTGCGGAGGTGACCTCAATGCATTCCGCGGCACCTTTCCCATGCAACAATACCCCATGATCATTGGGCATGAGGTGGGGGCCACCATCGAAGCAATTGGAACTGGTGTCCCAGAGGAATTTGGAGCAGGAACACGGGTGACGCTGAATCCATACCAAGCCGGTGCAGACGATTTAGACGACTGCTTGCCCTGCCGTAGAGGACTTCGCAATGCTGCAGTAGACAACCGGACCATGGGAGTAAGAAGGCCTGGCGCGATGACCAGTTACATAACTGTTCCGTATAGCAAGCTATATCGCTCCAACAAGCTATCCCATGTCGAGTTAGCCCTCGTAGAGCCTCTTACCGTAGGTTTTCATGCGGCAAATCGTGGCCAAGTTGCTGCGGGAGAACACGTGATGGTGTTTGGTTGTGGAATCGTCGGTTTGGGTGCTGTTGCCGGTGCCGCGCGAAAAGGAGCAAAGGTTATCGCAGTAGATATCGACGAAAAGAAATTGGACGTAGCCCGCAAGGCAGGAGCTGCATATTCGATTAACTCTTTACATGAAAATCTTCATAATAAGCAATTAGAAATAACAGGAGGTGATGGACCTCTTGTATGTATTGAAGCCGTTGGACTACCAGCTACATTCCGAGCTTGTGTCGAAGAGGTGGCTTTCACGGGACGGGTGGTTTATATAGGATACGCCAAGGAAGCCGTCGAATACGACACAAAGCTTTTTGTGCAGAAGGAATTGAATATCTTTGGCTCCAGGAATGCCCTGACAGAATTTCATGACGTGATTGATTTACTTGAGGAAGGAGGCAAGTTTCCGGTGAGTGAAGTGATCAGTCGGACGGTCCGTATCGAGCAAGCATCACAGGCTATGAAGGAGTGGGCCGCTGACCCCTCCAAAATTATAAAGATGGTATTAGATATGGACTAAAAAATACCCCTTATTTTATTTATATATTGCTTATATTTCTATTTACAAATCATGATAAAATCAGCCATTACTGTATCATTAGTGCCCGCTTTGCGCGGAGGTCCATGGGTTCTTTGGGACGATCTGTCCACTAGTTGCCGGAAGGCCGCGAATTTGGGGTTTGATGCGGTCGAATTATTTACGCCTGGCCCTGAGGCAGATGGCCTAGAACAGGCATTATCCGAAAATGATCTTGAACTTGCCGCGGTGGGCACTGGCGCGGGCAAGGTTGTTCACGGTTTGACACTTACTGACCCCGACTCGAGCGTTCGTGCAAGCGCGATCAAATTCATTAGGTCGATGATCGACTTCGGGGCGCAATACAAGGCACCGGCAATCATTGGCTCAATGCAAGGCATGCACGGCGGTGACCGCGATGAAGCCTTGAGGCATTTGGCAGAAGGCCTCGAAATTCTCGGCAGTCATGCCACTCTGAAGGGCGTGAAATTAATTTACGAACCTCTCAATCGCTACGAAACCAACCTCTTCAACCGACTGGAAGATGGCGCGGAGTTTTTAGATGGCCTCACCACAGACGGGGTCGTGCTCCTTGCCGACCTATTCCACATGAATATTGAGGAGGCGAACATCGCGGAGGCTCTTCAATCAACGGCACGCCATGTTGGACATGTTCATTTTGCAGACAGCAACAGGCGGCCCATAGGTAATGGCCATCTGGATGTAGCCCCTGTGGCGAAAGCCCTTCAGGATATTGGGTATGATCGATATGTTTCTGCAGAGGCTTTTGACTGGCCAAACCCTGACGATGCTGCGCTACAAACCATAAGCTCTTTCCGCAGGTTTTTCCGCTAACCCAGACTCGAAGTAACGATATCACTAACAAAGAGTTTAAGAATGGCACGATCAGAAGGCATGAATTACGCCCCGAAGGGCAAATCAGAACCCGTAGTTGGGCCAGGTGAATTTAAGTTCGCCGCTGCCCACCTAGACCACGGCCACATCTATGGCCAGTGCAACGGATTGATTGAAGCCGGTGCGGAGATGAAATACGTCTTCGACACTGACCCGATGCGCTTAAAAGAATTCTGCAAATCCTACCCGCAAGCCGAACCTGTAGACGATATTCGTCGCATCCTTGATGATCCAGAGATCCAACTCGTCTCGGCAGCTGCGATTCCTTGTGACCGAGGCCCTATTGGCCTACAGGTGCTCGACGCTGGCAAACATTACTTCACAGATAAATCACCTTTCACTACGCTGGACCAGCTCGCTGATGCTAGAGCCAAGGTTAAGTCTTCTGGAAAAAAGTATATGGTCTACTATGCGGAGCGATTGCATCAGGAGGCAGGCTTTCACGCTGGGGAAATGATCAAAGACGGAATTATCGGAGACGTAGTGCAAGTACTCATCATGGCACCACACCGCCTTTCTAAAGACAAACGTCCAGACTGGTTCTTTGAGAAAGATAAATATGGCGGCATTCTTACTGACATTGGCTCTCATCAATTTGAGCAATTCCTAACCTATGCCGGAGCCAGCGATGCCACTGTCAACTCGGCAAGGGTTGAGAACTTTGCATCACCCGACAAACCCGGTCTTGAAGACTTTGGGGAAGCTTCTTTGACTGCTGATACTGGGGCATCTTGCTACTGCCGAGTTGACTGGTTCACTCCAGATGGACTCAGCTTCTGGGGTGATGGCCGAGTCTTCGTAGTGGGGAAAAAGGGCACCATGGAAGTCCGGAAATACTGCGACGTGACTCGTGGTGGTTCTGATAAGATCTTTCTAGTCGATGGCGAAGGTGAAAAGCTCATCGAATGCAAGGATCAGGTAGCCTTTCCTTTTTTTGGCCAATTAATTGAAGACTGTCTTAACGGGACCGAGACCGCAATGACTCAAGAGCACGCTTTTAAAGCCGCTGAGATCTCCATGGTCGCTCAGAAAATGGCCGATGAGGCACGAGCTAATTGAGGTGAATTCAATGTTAAGCCCTCCCCTGCCCTAATGATGGAGGAAAACTTAAAGCGAAAACTCTTCTTCCCTGTCGGACGTGAGCTGACAGATTTTCTAAAGAAACACGGGCGTTCACTAAAACTAAGCGCAACTTACGAAGCTCTCCGGAACTTTGAATCATCATACCCTTTGCTGGAGGATTCGCTATGGGAGAGTCCAATTTATGAATCTCAAGTTCGTGAAAGGCTAAACAAAGCATTAGCCGAGACTTACGTTAAGCTTAAAACAGGTGGCGAACTATCGGATGCCGAGCACTTGATGGTGGATCGCATAGATTACTGTGCATTCGGCAACTCGTGCCCATTTCGAATACGAATCGTCAATCAATTCAACGACAACTACGACTACTATTACATCAAAAGAGCAGATGCATCTCGGATATATGGACTCGCACTTGAGCACATCTTGTCCCCGAATGCCATGAATTTTCTCATCGATGGAGGCACCCTCATCGAGGAGCATATTGCAGGCATTCCTGGTGACGAGTACATCAAGCGTTACAAAGACCACCCAGGACTCAATAAAGTTCGAATTGCAAAGGAATTCGTAAAATTCAATGAGCGGTGCTTTATCAGGCTTCTCGGAGATATGCGTTCCTACAACTACATTGTGGATATGACTCCGGATTTTGAGGAAATTCAATACAGGGTTCGGCCAATTGATTTCGACCAGCAGTCGTATGAAGGCAGAAGATCCTTCTACCTGCCGCAATTCTTCAAAGATAATAATCCTATCGTTGAACTGTGTACCCAGGCTCTGAATTACGAAACCATGCAACAGTATCAAGATGAGGAGAGAAATTTGATCAGGCGTCGGTATCGCTCTTCACGCCAGCAAATGTCTGAACTCATGTCTTGCATGTGTGGCGAGACCCTATCCACTCCTGAGAAAATCAAGCAATTGCGGGAAGAATTGACGGAATACCATGACAATAAAATTTTCCGAGAATGCCGCACCATGGGGGAGCTCGTGCTCTACAATATCGGGACAATTTTGAATGAACCTGATATTCTTACCATCTCTCCTATGAACTAAACGAGAGATTAATGCCTCACGAAGATAAGTCGGCATCAGGTTTCCTATTAAAAATTTGAATACAAAAGCGTTTCCCCTTGCCTTCGAAAATAAAATCAAGTGGGTTCGCGGTTGTGCGAAATTCTGGGGTAGGTTTCGCACAATTCTTCATGATCAATAGTGGCGCGCATCCTTGGGGTAGGATGCGCGCCTTATTGTTTTCTGGGCCAATAAAGCAGGCTGTGCGTTGACAATTAACGAGAATTTTCCGAAAACCCGTCCCATGCCCAAAAGCGCCTACGTTTTTGACTTCGAACAACCGATCCGAGAACTAGAGGATCGATATCACCACCTCCGTCAAATGGCAGAGGAGGACAAGTTGGATTTAGACCGAGAAATCAAGTCTGCACGTGAGAAGATCGATGCCAAGATTCAAGAGGTCTACAACAATCTCACCTCTTGGCAGAAGGTACAGATCTCTCGGCATCCGCAGCGTCCGTACGCGCTAGATTACATTGAAAATACATTTGAAAATTTTCAGGAGCTTCACGGGGATCGGAACTTCAGAGACGATCCTGCTATTATTGGCGGAACCGCAAAGCTTGATGGAAAGACGGTTATGGTGATCGGTCAGCAGAAAGGGCGGGATATGAAGGAGAATATCCTTCGCAACTTCGGTTGTCCCAGTCCCGAAGGCTACCGTAAGGCACTACGGTTGATGAAATTGGCTGATAAATTCGGTCTACCTATCATAACCCTAGTAGACACACCCGGAGCCTATCCAGGCGTAGAGTCCGAAGAGCGACATGTAGCTGAGGCTATTGCAGTCAATATTCGGGATATGGCGCTTATCAAGGTGCCCATTTTAAGCGCGGTTATTGGAGAAGGTGGTTCAGGTGGAGCTTTAGGTGTGGCAGTTGCTGATAAAGTTCTGATATTTGAGTTTGCATACTATTCGGTAATCTCTCCTGAAGGTTGTGCTGCCATCCTATGGAAGGATCGTGCTCATGCTCCGGACGCTGCAGAGGCACTACAGCTTGACGCCCAAAACCTCATCAAACTCGGAGTCGCTGACGAAGTACTTCCCGAGCCTCTTGGTGGTGCACATCAAAACCGAAAGGCAGCGGCTTCTACCTTGAAAAAGCACTTGCTGTCTAACTTGACAAAGCTCGAGAAGTTAAGTCCCGAACAGAGACTGCAAGCACGCTATGATAAATATCGTCAGATCGGCAAGTTCCTGGAAAAGTAACTAGAGATCAGTTCGCATGAAACTCACGGCGAGTCCATTACTCCTGCAAGGAACGCTGACTGCGGGCTTCGCGACTGACCGCATCCAAGTATTCACCTATTCGCGTACGAGGCTCGAGCTGCTGAGCTTGCTGAAGGAGCTTCGTAGCCTCTGAGTAGTTCGATTGCCCAACCAACAGCCGGGCATGTTCCACTAACGCATCAGCACCATGGGTATTAGTGCGGGCTGCACGCTCAAAGGCGATGGCCGCACGGTCTGGGTCTTGAAGTGCAATGTGAGTTCGCCCTAAAAGTATGAGAGCATCGCCATTATGAGGATCTTTTTCGACAAGTTCCTGAAGCAATTGGGCCGCCTGAGGTGCTTCATCTTTGGCCATGTGAAGACGAGCACGAAGATTGAGGAACTGAAGCTGGTCCGCACCCTCTAACAGGCTGGAGTACTTTTTCTGAATCGCGGCAGTAAACTTATCAGCCTCTTCATGGGCTTTCTGGTCAGCCAGATGAGTTGCGGCTCGAATGTAGTGGCTAGGAGGCAAGTTGCCCTCGAGATCAAGAGCAGCCTTGTAGGCGATGAAGGCTCGGGTGGGAAGCTCAAGATTAAGATAAAGATCGCCAAGAAGCAATAAGGCCGGTGCGGTAGCTTTTCCTGTACGGTGAAGAATTTCGAGATTTGCTACAGCCTTGCGGTGCTCACCAAGTTGGTTTAGCGAATTCACCTGAGTAAGCCAGTAGGCAGGATCATCAGGATGGTCGCGAATTAGTTCGTCAAGCAGAGCGACGGTCTCTTTGTTCCGCCCCATCGCCTCAAGACAACGGACAAGGCCATTGCGAATCGCCTTATTTTCTGGATCTCGAACCAAGGCAAATCGATAGGCATTTTCAGCAGAGCTATACTTACCCTGCATAAGGTGACAGTATCCGATCATTCCGTAAGTCGCGGCATCAGCATCCCCTAGAGATAGAGCATTGGCGAGACTACCGGCAGCTTTAGAAAAGTCGTTCTTTTGAATATATACGAAAGCGAGGTTCTTCCGGGCACGGAGGAAGGCTGGGAACTTCTTGAGCGCAGCTTCGTAATGAGCAACGGATGCATCATGCTGACCGCGTTGAAACTGTAGAGTAGCCAAGGCAAAATCAAAAACCGCACTGCAGGCAGGGTCACCTTGTATTTTGTTCTGAAGTAGCTGAATTGCTGCTGGCAGTTCGTCAACGGAGAGCTTTTTGACTTGGATAAGCAGTTCATTGTCTTCGCTTGTAATCCGAGGCTCAGCTTCAGTACGACGAGGAACAAACCCATAATCGCCCATGAAGCTGTCTAAGGTGTACGGGCTGTATCGACTGGAATCCTGAGCTGGAAGCGCAAGCAAGCAGAGAAAAAACAATAGACTGGCAGAGGTAAATATCTTCATCGGCTAATCTCGAAACTTGAATTTAACAGGGAGATAGAAGCGTACTGCGACAGGGAGACCATCCTTGACGGGACTCTCGTAGAGAGAAGACTCAGCGGCTTTTATTGCAGCTCGCTCGAAAGCAGGATGAGCCGATTTGTCCACCTCTACCACCTTAACGCGACCTTCTTTGCTAATAAGCACCAAGAGCCGCACTTCTCCTTCTAACTGAAACCGTTTGAGTTCAGCTGGATAAACAAGTTGGCCAGGCTTTATGCAACGAGGAATACGATCTAGGTCAGCAATTTCGAAGATAAGGTCTTTGCCGACATCAGGCGCAACGCCAAAGCTTCCCAGGTCAAAAGCCTGGTCGACATAGGCAGGGCCTGTGCGGAGGTCTACTGCAAGGCTGGCCAGTTCAGGTTTTGGTGGAGGGGGCTCATCTAGCTCAGGGAGCGGTTCGGGTTCAGGTTCCTCCTCTACTTCTGGCTCTTCCTCAAGCTGTGGCTTTGGTGGAGGGTCCGCATAATCCACAGGCTGGAGAGTCAGTAATTCTTCTGGCTTGCCTCCTAGAATCTGCGTAAGCGGTAGCAAATAGAACAATAAAGCGGTCAAAAAAAGAGCCACGCCAACTGCCTGCAACCGGTAGAATTTCTCAGAGGTAGGCTTGTAGGCAGGAGGCTTCATCGGAATGCCTTGGAAAAATTGATGATGTTGGCCCCAGCGCTACGTGCACGATCCATGGCTTGAATAGCAAGGCCTGACTTGGCACCGGTCTCAACTTGAATGACAACAGGTTGATCACTACGGCCCACTTGGTTGCGAATCTGTGAGGCCACTCCGGCAAGACCAACAGGGCGCCCCTGATGCTCGACCCTCCCGTTGGCGCGAATCAAGAAGACAAGAGGCTCTTTCTCTTCCTGCAATTGCTGAGCGGGTCTTGATTGAGCTGTCTCGAAGCCACGCTCGTCCACGAAAACAGTGGTCACGATGAAGAAAATTAACAGGATAAATACCATGTCGATCAGGGGAGATAACTCTATCTCTTTAGCCTCGGTACGTACTTTAAAACGGCTATTTTTCATCCCTAACCTTGTGTTGCGACTGAAACTGCTCCCCCAGCAATGCGGGCTTCTTCAATAACTCGGACCAAGGCCTCTCCATCTGCGGCTTGGTCAACTTGTAAAATGACAGGCATTTGCCGAACGCGCAGCAGGCGACGAATAAGAGGCCTTACCCCATCAATGCCAATCGAGTCTCCACCGTAATACACTTCTTCGTCTGCGGTAATCGCCAGTAAGATACTGTTTTTTTCAAGGTCTCTAGCTGTAACTGCTTCGGGACGTCGAACTTTAACTCCGGGCTCTTCTACGAAAACTGCAGCAACGATGAAAAAGATCAGCAGGATAAAGACCATGTCGATCAGAGGGGAGATATTAATACCTCGGACTTCATGGCTGGTGCCACCTCTCAATCTTGAATACTTCATGCGACTGCACCTCCGCGCTGTTCGAAGGCTTGCATTGAAAGGCTTTCCAGACGGACAAAGAGCATTTGCAAGTTGTTGCGGCGCTTCTGGACAAGGTAGATCATAACCAGCCCTGGGATGGCGATCACGAGACCCGTCTGCGTTGTAATTAGAGCCTCGGAAATACCAGAGGCTACCAGCTCAATTGTACGACCAATATTGGAAGTTAGCCCATCAAATGTAGCTAGCATTCCCATAACCGTACCCAACAGGCCCATGAGCGGAGCAGCAGAAACTAGAATTGTCAGAAAGTGAATACGACGATCGATGCGAGGTAGGTGCGCAGCTTGAACTTCCTGAAAACGATTCTGCAGTTCATCAAGGCTAGAAGTTCCAGTGTGGCAAAACTCAAGGATTTCACGGATGCCTCCATCAGCTTTTGCAGGTTTTTCCACCCAAGTTGGGAGCGCTGCTGGAGAAGCCTTAAGAAGACGCCCGTTATTAAACTGGTAGTAAAGGTCCAATGCAGTCCAATAGATGACGAAAGCCAACGCAGCGAGAGGCAGCATTAAAACTCCGCCGGATTGCCAGATTTCAAATGACTGCTGAAAAAGACTCATTCGCGTTCTCGTTCCATGCCATTGACGAATGCGGTGGAGAACTTCTCCATGCCGGCGAGCAGACCTTGGACTCGTCGAGAGAGCAGGGCATGCAGCACGAGAGCTGGGATCGCAGCAATAAGGCCAAATTTGGTGGTAACGAGCGCCTCTGAGATCCCACTGGCCAAGCTATTGATGTCAGAATTGCCAGAGATGCGGATCTGGCTGAAAGTAGTAATCATACCAGTCACCGTACCAAGCAAGCCCAACAAGGGGGAGGCAGCAGCAGTTACTGCGATGAAGGGAAGAAAACGTTCCAGACGTGGCTGTGCTTCTAGGATTTTTTCAAAAAGAATTTCTTCCAAAAGTGCCTTTCTGGAACGCGCGAATTCAACAGCACTCTCCAATAGCGGACGAAAGGGGCCTTTAACCTGTTCAGCAAGATCGCGTGCCGCAGTACTATGTCCTGACTGTACCTTGGCAAGCACCTCCTCCAGGATCTCAGCAGGAGGATTATGAATTGAAAAGACTTCCACCACCTTTACTAGGGCTCCGACAAGAGAAACCAAAGCAAATATCAAGATCGGCCAAATCCAAACTCCTCCAGCCCTAACCTCATCGAAGAAAGAACGTTTTGCAGTCTGAATTTGTAGAGCATCGTTTTGAGTGGGGTCAAAGGGTAGCTCTCCCTTACCATGCAAAGCAAAGTCACGGATGTGGTCTGACTGTGATTTACCTAATGGCAGAACTTTTGGGCGCAAAGGGGGGCCTGGGTCGGTCTGGACGATACCAGCGAGGGTCTCGTTGCTGAAGAAGCTGTAGGGGCCAACCAGAAGGCAGGTTCCTGTCTGGACAATACCCTCTGGGCCTAGAATTGAAGAGCTTGGGAAGCGATAACCTCCGGTTACCTTAGCCAATCGGTCAATCGCCGTCTGCAAGAAGCGAAATTCCGCAGCGAACTCCTCAGGGGTAGGTGCCTCGTTACCAGTGGACTCGCGGAGAGTTTTTAGGGCATTAGAGTAAGTGGATTTTTCAATAATGTCGATGGTGGCGTCGAATTCGCTGGAGTAGTCCAAAAAGAGATTGCTGACATAGGTTAAGTCTTCTTCGAGCTTGCGGTTTTGCTCTCGGAGTTTGTCGAGCTCTAAGCTGGCATTGTCTTTGAGGCGCTGACGACGCTCCAGATCCCTACGCTTGGTCTTGGCAAGCTCCTTGGCTTGATTGGCTGAGCGAGAAAGTTCTACTTTTTCCTCTGCAATAGTTTTGCGCTGTTCCGCTAGCCTTCGAACAGCAATATCCAGATCCTGCCTAGCCTCAGCGTTGACCTGCGCAACCGGTTTTCCGGACAGACCCAATGGTGGTAAAACCCAAATGAAGACTTGAAGTAGGATAGCGAGAAAACGCATCAATTTCCTCCTTCGTCGATCTGAAATGGAAGGCCAAGGAATTCGGCAAGTACTTCCTTTTCGCGCATCTGAACGGCATCCCGGACCAATGGCGCAACACTTTCGTCCAGTTTCCATTTCCAGCCACCCTTTGCCGGAATACCAATGCCACCAACTTTGCCAGTGGCGTCTACAAAGTATGCTGTGGCTAATCCAAAGTAGAGCACGTCATAGACCCTTTCACCAATATCTTCGACCTTCAATGTGGGCTTATCGAGTGTGATCCGACTATTGAAATCGTCTGCCTCGCGAAGGATCACGGCTATATTTTGAGCACGGACGAGGAAGCTGATATTGTCATCTTTTGACCGAGGAATACGCTTCTCATAGAGCTCAACCTTACGAAGCAAAGGTGCGGGAAACCATTCCAAGCGCTCGAGAAGACTTGCTTCCAGAGTGGGCAAACGTAACTCAATACGATCCACAATAGCCTGAAGTTCCTCCTGTCGCTGCAGAAGAGTATCCCTAGCACTCTCACCAGCTGTCTCAGATTCCTTGAGGCGTTGTAGTCCCCTTTCAAGGTCTTCCAGTTCACGGCCAGCTACTTGAGCAATGTCTTTGAGAATGCGCTTTTCGACCTTCCACTGGGCAGCCTCTTCGGAGATGAGAGTCTCAGTACGCACCCACTCTTCCAATAGGGCTCGAGTTTCTGAAAGCTTCTCGCCAGCACTTTCTTGAGCCAACAGATGAGTGGCCAAAAACAGGCAACACACCGAGCCTTTTCTGCGTAGAATATTTAAAATCACGGCGAGAAAGATGGCTTTTTTTAACACACAGTCAAAGAATCTTGAATAAATATTGAATATCCAAGTCGAACCCAAGAATGAATGCATCGCGTCTTGCCAATGGCAAATACGATGTTGTGGTGGAGTACTTTGATGAGTGTTGCAGAAGAGATCAAAAGCCCAGTTCCGGGAGGGGTACGATTGTTTGATTACAGCCGTGTAGACTGGGTCACACCGACCTGCTTGCTACTGTTGGGCATCACAAGCGTTTTCTTTATATACTCTGCACAGATCTACTCTGGGGGCAGTCAGTGGAAGATG
>CAJWWL010000068.1 GCA_913048125.1 uncultured Opitutia bacterium
GCTTATGTGCAGCAACTCCGTGAAGGTGTTAACAACTTCTTTGTAACCTTCATCGAGGTATTACAGGAAAGCTCATCACCTGCTCTGGAAATTGAGCCTAACATTACCTCTGGCGACTACCTGTCCGGTTTTTTTCTGGGGACTCGCGAGGCACTTTCCCAGAATCAACGTGAATCAATAACAATCACAATCAAGGAAGTATCGCCCCGCTCGGTCGGCCAACTTATAGCCTTGTTTGAGCGCGCTGTTGGCTTCTACGCAAGCTTCATAGGAATTAATGCCTACCATCAACCTGGAGTAGAGGCCGGCAAAAAGGCTGCTGCCGCAGTTCTAGAACTTAACCTCCGCATACAAGAATGCCTTCGTGACGCAAATGGTGGAGAGATGACTGCAGAAGAGGTCGCTGAAAAAATAGTGCCTCCGGGCTGTCCTGAGATCATTTTTAAGATTCTAGAATCTTTAACTGCAAAGCCTTTAGGTCGGATTAAAAAGTCACATTTAAATCTAGGCCACCAATCAAAATATAGACACGAAAGTTGACAAACGAGTGCTAATCGTGAACTTTATTTGCTGTAGACTGATACCCCCATACCCTGCTGAACCTGAACAAAGGAGATACCTAAAATGAAAGTATTTTCCATAATACTCAGAATATTGTCGTTAGGTGCCTGTGGCTTCGCTGTTTACTGTTGGATAGACAAGAAAGATCTCGTTGCACAAAAAGAGGCAATCATTCAGGAGCACGAATTGATTTCTGGATATTACACCAAGGCTCGAAGTGCCTCTAAAGAGACCACTCAGGATGAAACTGTGAGAAAGACCAACTTCGGAAAAATTCGAGAACGTGACCCAAATGACGCTTCTCTAACCAGACTTGAAGAAATCAAAGACGGAATGTCGGGCATAATAAAGGATGATCAATATTTTGGTTACTCTGGACGAAAAGTTGCTGACCGAAGTGCAAAGAAAGAGGAGGTGCTGACTTTTCAGGTCCACATCCTTGATATGGGACAAAAAATTAAGACCCAGATTGATATTATCAGCAAAAAGGATGAGGAGATAAAGAACCTCAACACTGACTTGGATACCCAGAAAGACTTGCTTGGCAAAGAGATTGTCAAAAACGAAGAGGCTCTTGAAACAATTGCTGAACGTGACACCACAATCCAAGACCAAAAAAATAAATACGACCAACTTCAAGGAGACTATCAGGCCAACATTCAGGAGAACCAGAAGCAGATGGAAGAACTCCGAACCAACCTGAAGAATAAGCAGGAAGAATTAGTAGGCCAACTTGCAGCAAAGGAAAAAGAGATAGCGACAATTGAAACTGAAAAGCAGGATCTTGTTCTTGAAAATAACCGCCTGATGTCCCAAATGCGGCAACGAATGACCGGTGGTGCTCCCTCGCCATCTGGTGAAGCTACACCTGGCATTGGTCCTGATCTTGCGAATAATCCACCTGCTATGACTGGTGAAGGTGACCAGCCGCCAGTTTTTGAGGGCTTCCAAGCATTCAAACAACATACTCGGGTATTAGGATTCAGTCCAAAGAACAAAATGCTTGTTCTTCACATTGGAGCACAGCAGGGACTCAAGCCTACGATGAAATTACGTCTGGAGCGAAATGGCAGTGCACTCGCACGACTTGGCATTGTTAAAATTGATCACCAACCGGGAGTTTCATTTTTCACCGTTCTGCAAAGCCCAGAATCTGAGGAATGGCAAACCATTGCCGCTTTTCAAAGAGGCGATGCTGTCACAATTTTGGAATAACAAACCTTACTATTTGAAAGCTTATGCACTCAGTTAATTTGAAGTTGCTGGTATTAGTTCTTACTTCTCTAGGAGGACTCCTAATGGGTGGATGCACCTATATGGAAGAAGGAGAGTCCAACGTTCCCTGGTCCCGCCCTGCTGAATGGGAAGGTCGTGTCCCAGGACTTGGGGGCAGATAAAAAACTAAACCTAAGGCTCCTAAATTTTTAATTGAGTATGCCAACGGGGTGCCTTCATCTGGTAGCCACGCCGATTGGAAATCTCTTAGATTTGACCTCACGCACACGTGATGTCCTTGCCCAAGTTGACCTGATAGCCTGCGAAGATACACGAGTTACGCAAAAGCTACTCAACCATATAGGTTTAAAGAAAAACACCCTCTCCTACCGCGAGGAAAATGAGAGAGAACTAGCTCGTGAACTAGCCGATAAAATTTCCAAAGGAGAAAATATAGCTCTTGTTTCCGACGCAGGGTTTCCAGCAATCAGTGACCCTGGTTTCAGACTAGTTCGTGAATGTAGGTCGAGAAACTTGAGGGTCATTCCGGTTCCAGGACCCAACGCTGCAATCACAGCATTGTCTGCGTCTGGACTACCTACAGATTCTTTTTTCTTCGGTGGATTTCTGCAAGCAAAGACCTCGGCTCGTAAAAAATTCTTCTCAGAACATAAGGATGCTGGACACACAATTATTCTCTACGAGTCGAGATATCGAATCCTCAAACTTCTAGATGACCTAATGGAAGTGTTAGGGGAAGAAAGATGTATCTGCGTAGCAAGAGAAATCACAAAGATTCATGAGACGTTTAATAGTGGACCCGCAAAAATCGTCCGAGAAAAAGTGAAAAATGAAAGCCAGAAGGGTGAATTTGTGGTAATTGTAGCGAAGGATGGCTATCAACTATAATTCTCAAATTTGATCATTTATTGTTTTGGTGAAAGGACTCAAACACAGTGGTGGTAAGGTAGCTATCATAGATGTTGGTAGCAATACGATCAAAGTGCTATGTGCCGAGAACAACGATCAGCGAATCAAAAAACTTGGAGCCAAGAGTATTGAGGCGAGGCTTGGAGGTGATCAACGGGTCGAAGGAAATTGGTTGGAAGATGAAAGTCGAAAGGCCGCTATTCGAGCAATTCTCGATCTACAAGACTTCGCTTTAAACTATGAGGTTGAGAAAATAGAGATCGTTGCCACTTCAGCTGTTAGAGATGCCTCAAATCAAGACCAGTTCCTCGAGGAAGTTGCACATGAGGCAGCCTCACCCTTGCGAGTTCTCTCCGAAAAAGAGGAGGCTACTCTTATTGGTCGAGGGATTGCCTGCGATCCAGATCTTCCAGACCCAAAGTGCTTTTGCGCATTGGATATTGGAGGAGGTAGTCTTGAGTGTATCAAATATCAAGATAGAGATGTGACCGAAGGTGTAAGTCTACCGATTGGAGCTGTTCGTCTGGCAGGACTTCTTAAATCGAAAGGAAAGTTGCCGATTAATGAAAAACAGATCCGTGAACTGAAGGTATTTGTCTCAAAAAAACTTCAAGATGCCAAAACCAAATTTCTCTCCAAAGATGGAACACTTATTGGCTGTGGTGGGGCATTTAGCATATCTAGAGCGATCCTAGCTTATCGTTCTGGAGTTAAATATGAGTATTTTCCAGTAACGATTTCGATATCTGATTTGGCAAAGTTGTTCGAGGAATTAAGAAAGTTGCGACTAGAAGATCGTTGCAAAATCCCCTGCTTGTCTGAAGGAAGGGCTGACATTCTTCCCCTAGCTCTTCTGGTGCTGCTAACTGTGGCAGAGGAGCATAGTGTAAGCCATTTCCACCATAGCCAATACAACCTACGATTCGGCCTGGCGGCGACCAGCTTCGGCTACTTCAAAAATAAAGTTTGAAAAGTCTTCTGGAAATGGAGCTTCTACTTCTAATGAATCTCCAGTCAAGGGATGGCGTATTCCAAGACTCAAGGCATGAAGCATAACCCGAGGAGGATGTAATCCAGGAAACTTAGCAGGCTTATAACCATAGGTGGTGTCTCCAGCCAATGGGTACCCTGAGTCACCAAAATGAACGCGTATCTGATGAGTACGACCAGTTAGAATACGGCACTGAACAAGTGAGAATTCGTGAGTGATGCGATCAAGAACTTCCCATTCAGTAACAGCATCTTTACCACTCGGTAGGATAGTCATCTTATGTCGATGGACAGGATGCCTTCCAATAGGGAGGCTGTAATCACCAGATGGCATTTTTAACTTACCTGTGACCAAAGCGAGGTAAGACTTACGTAAACTGCGTTCGCTAAATTGTTGAACAAGCCCAAGATAAGCTTCCTGAGTCTTCGCGACTACCATGACACCGGATGTCTCCTTGTCCAAACGATGTACAATGCCTGGTCGTCCCACTGAACCAACCTGACCAAAACTCTCTTCACAATAATGTAGCAAAGCGTGAACAAGAGTTTCTGAACCAGTCCCAACACCAGGATGAACCACCATACCCGGTTCCTTGTCCACAAAGAGCAAATGCTCATCTTCGAAAAGAATATTAAGTGGAAGCTCAACAGGTTCGAGTGTAGACTCGAAACTTTTAATAAGCTGAACCTCTATTAGGTCGCGAGGACCTACTCTCTCACGTTTTGCAATTTTTTGGCCATCACGCCAAACTCGCCCAGCATCGAAAGATTGTTGAATGCGAGTACGACTGACGCCGGATACAAGTTGGGCTAGAACCTTATCTGCCCGACCTGATACTTGCTCAGGTACTTCAATCCGCTGGGTATCGCCCCAAGATTCCATACGGTAAGATGAATCTGGATGAAACTCAGTCCTCTCCCAAAAGGTATTCCGGATTAAGTGGATGCAAATCCTCAGGAACGAATAGACCGTCCTGCCTTATAAGCTCACCGTCAAAAAACATCGAACCTCCTCCATAATCGGGGCGTTGAATGCTTACCATATCCCAATGAACCTGAGAGCGATTGCCGTTGTCAGCCTCTTCGTAAGCCTGACCAGGGGTGAAATGAAAGGAACCCGAAATCTTTTCGTCAAAAAGTATATCCCTCATGGGATGGAGGATGTGAGGATTGAAAGCTATTGCGAACTCACCAATGTAACGTGCACCCTCGTCCTGATCGAGTATCTCGTTAAGTCGGACAGTATTACTGCCAGTAGCATCGATAATTTTTCCCTTCTTGAAGGTTAGCCTGATATTATCGAAAGATGTTCCTTGGTAAACAGTGGGAGCGTTGAAGTGGATAGTTCCCTCGACGCTATCTCTAATAGGGCAAGAGAAGACTTCGCCATCTGGGATATTATGCGTTCCACCGCAGGATACAGCGCCAATACCCTTGATAGAAAAACAAAGGTCTGTTTCATCGCCAGATATATGGACTTGGTCAGCCTTATCCATCCGCTTCTTGAGCGCCTTCATTCCAAGTATCATACGGCTGTAGTCCATCGTACAAACCCGAAAGTAAAAATCACGGAAGGCTTCGGTACTCATCAAGGCTTGCTGAGCCATGCTAGGACTAGGCCAGCGCAAGACAACCCATTTGGTCTTTTTGACACGCCAGTCCAACACTCCCTTGAGCGCCTTTGAAAATTTGCTCATCTGTTCTGGAGGAACATCGGAATGCTCAAAAATATTACTGGAACCACGGATTGCAATGTAAGCATCCATCCTCTTCATTCGATCAAGTTCGTAGGCAGCAAGTTCATCGAACTGCTCTTGTAAACCCTCGCTGATGATTTCACGGTTCACTGTGGAATCCTGTAACTGAACAAAAGGTAGACCATCACGTTCACGGACTGCTCGGACTAGTGATATAACCATGTCCATCGGCGTGTTGTATGCGTCAATCAGTACCCTCTCTCCTTCCTTTAGGTTGACGGAGAAACCTACGAGGTTGCGGGCGAGTTGGATGTATCTAGAATCCATAAGAAAGAATTGGAGTTTATGTTAAGTAGGTTTGTGCAAAGGAAATTTGTTAACCCCTTCGTATGGGAGAAGTCGGAAAACTGATCCTAGCACGATAGACGCGCTTGACTCGATTAGTAATGTTGCCGGTCTGTAAATCGAAATGTTCCGGAACTTCGATCTTATTTACATCAAAAACTGCACGATAGCCTCTTTCGGAAAGGATGTCTATAAGCATAGCAATAGCCTCAGGGTCATCGAAGACCTCATCTTCTGAATTGATATAGGTCAGACCTGATATAGCATGACGACGTATGATTGGCATGAACTCCCCTTCTAGGATGTTAACTACTTTCAAAAAGAGTTCACTTTGGGTCTTCTGGTAGTCCTCTAGACGCTGAACAAGGTCCTGTCTTGCGTGCTGGCGGAGCGAGGAATGAATTGGGATACGGGAAAGGATGTCATACGTTTCTTCATTGAGTTCGAGAGTACTCTGATAGCGCATTTCATCGATGATGCGCTCTTGAACCTCTTCAATGGAACCATGGGAATTAATAAGGTGATAGTGGAATATTTCCCGCAGACTTTTTAGGGACTCATAGGTCTGTTCCTTGAAAGTTCGATAGCGGTTATGAGCGGTATCTTCGTCAAGATCGGTGGTCCGCACATCCACAATTTGACCAACTCCCGTAAGACGAACCTTCTCGTTGTACTCATGGACCTTCTGACCGCGAAGAAGTTGTCGCTTCACACTCTCATTCTCATCAATAAAAAGAACCATGATATGAAATTGAGGCTTAGGGAACTGAGGTTCTAGGTCAGTTTCTCGATAAAGCGCACGAAGGTGGTCCAGTTTTGCGTGAAATAGCTTTAGACACTCGACCTGTACTTTGGTACGAGGAAAGCCATCAACAATAGCACCAGTTTGGTACTCATCCTTGAGCAGTTCGCGAAAGACAAGGCCAAGGACTTCTCGATCTCCGACAAGCAAACCAGCGTCTATCATCTTTCTGGCTTCAGGGCTATTGAGTAGGTCACTTACAACCACGGGAGGTGCAGTGAGATCCCTGAACTCCATGATGAAGCGAGTATGAGTACCTTTACCTGCACCAGGCGCACCGTTGAGCCAGACGATTTCTTTTGGGAAGTGCAGGTTCTTCTCTCCTCCTGCTTCGTTGAGGATCTGCTGCCATATTGTGTTGAATATTATGGCAGCGTCCTTGATCTCCAGTTCTTGAATACGCCGGGAAGCTGCACCGTCGCCTTTACCTTGATCTGTTAAACTCCTGCTGGTCATTGATGATAAAAGAGAAATTTGAATTGTAATCAGATTAAAAGTCAAGGGACGCGGGGATGACCACCTCTTATACGGAGTTCCTCTTTCGGGAAGCAAATGCGTGCAACAGCTTCTTCGAAGTCCTGAGCTCCACTTAGAATTTCGATTTCTAGCCTGAGATAGTAGAAAGGAACTGAGGTTTCAAAGTCCTTAGGAATACGCACGGCATCTTTCTCAGTGGTGACGACCATTTCCAAACCCTTACGTCTAGCCTGCAAGGAGATATAATCAAGCTCACGACGACTGAAGCGATGGTGGTCAAGGAACCGTTGTCGATCTTCAAGTCTTGCTCCAAAGGAAAGTAGTCCAGTCTCAAAGTTCTCTGGTGTAGCTATGCCACTGAAAGCGCCAATACGTGCATTTTTGAGCACCTCTAATTCTAGGCGTTCCCCAGTTTGGATGTTTTGGAGGTACTGTGGACGATGGGCGCATTCAATGATTTCGACTTTGGGATGGTGCTTGCGAATAGCTTCTACAATTTCGGGATCTGGTTCACCGTCTGACTTGGTAAGAAATATATAAGAGGCACGATCCATGTGACTGATCGGTTCACGCAGTATCCCGCGGGGAAGAAGACTGTAATTCCCAAATGGGTTTCCTTTATCGATGAGGAGAAGGTTGAGACGGCCTTTTAAAGGGAAGTATTGGTATCCGTCATCTAGGACGAGGGTATCTACACCCAAGTGCTTGACAGCGTAGAAACCTGCTTTGACGCGATTGGGATCACATAGAACAATGACGCCTGGTAAATTACAGGCTAACATGTAGGGTTCGTCGCCAGCTTGCTCGGAGTCTAGCAGTACATTTGTTCCGTCACTAACAATTTTTGGGGGAGGCTCCTCTTGGTGAGAGATCAGTCGCCAAAACCTCCGCCAAGCAGGTTCTTTTCTGCTTTTGTAGCCTCTGCTTAAGATGGCGACTTTGCGTCCGCGTTGTGCAAGATTGCGTGCGAAAATCTCAACAACTGGTGTTTTGCCAGTACCCCCTACAGTAAGATTACCGACCACAACAACGAGACAGCCCAAAGGTTGGTTCTTGAGAATCTTCCATTGGTAGAGCCGATTACGAAGTTTGACGATAAGAGTGAATAACAAAGATAGACCCTTGAGAAATGCGCCAAAAAGTTGAGCCCTAAGATCGTCTCTACGATCGTAAATAACATCAACGGCAAAGGTCTCGAACTCCTCGAAGGTGTCAGATGCCCAGTTACGAATCTTCTGGATCACGGACAATTCAGTTCTGGAGAAGCCAGAGAGCCTGATAGGGACGAAGAGGAATATCTTCCCCTGCCTCGATTTTTGAACCTGTTAGAAGATCTACCCTAGAGATATTACCGCCAACGGCACTACTCTTTACAGACTGCTCCGAGGAACTAAAATTAAACAAACAAGTTATGCGTTCGCCACAAGTGAAATCCTCACGGATAAAGCCAAAAACCATGTCATTAAGACTTAGAATCTCCTGTCGGGATGAAGGATGGAAAGCCAAATGTTCAGACCTTCGGCGTAACATGTCACTATAGCGATAGAAGATCGTGGCTTGCATACTCTCTCGATCCTCCAGTATGTGAAGAAGTTCTTCCTCCTGCCACTTTCGCCGATTAATTGTGCGGTTACGACCAGTAGCCTCAACGCCATCTTTGTAATTTGGAGTACCAGTGATGCTATGGATGTAAACGGCAGGTATCCCCTTCATGGCTAGAGCAACTGCCTGTGAACAGAGGAAGCGTTCAACACCAAGAGATTCGTCATTCGGTTCTGATAGAGCAGAGACTAAGGTTATGTTCAATTCATATGGACTTCGGGAACCGTCCGCATTGTTCTTCCAGGAAATCAAGCCTCCTCTAGATTCCACTTTCTCCACAAGTTCTTCTATCTCAGAATCAGGAAGTAGACCTTGGAGGGGACGAACACCGATCCCATCGTGACTAGCAGTAAAATTCAGAAAAGTGCATTCATTAGAGGGGAATGGGAGCTTTGATGCCCAGTCAGAGATATGTTTGGCCGTACCATTAAGCAGGCCATGCAAAAGTAGGGGCGGAAGACTGAACTGATACACCATATGTGCCTCGTTACTGCCATTGCCAAAGTAGCTGATATTTTCCTCATGCGGCACGTTGGTCTCGGTTAGTAAAACTGCATGCGGAGCTACAATTTCAAGAAAGTCGCGCAACAATTTGACCACCTCATGGGTCTCTGGTAAGTGCAAGCAATCAGTCCCAATCTTCTTCCACAAGAAAGCAACTGCATCAAGCCTTAGCATTCGGCATCCTTGAGACAGGTAAAGCATAAGGATATCGAGGAACTCGAATAGAACATCAGGGTTTTTCCAATTAAGATCAACTTGGTCTGGACTAAATGTAGTCCAAACGTGAGTGAGTCCCTCTCGAGTAGTAGCAGGTGTTAGCAGCGGTGAAGTGCGCGGACGAACAACATGCGAGAGGTCCTCCTCTGGATCACCTTCAAGGAAGTAGTGTCGAGCTGGCTCAATCCCAACTAGGAAATCTCCAAACCAATTACTCTGTGCCGAGCAATGATTGAGTACGAGATCAAACATTAGGTCGAAGTTTCGACCTAATTCTGAAACGTCCTCCCAAGATCCTAGATTCGAATCAACTTCGCGGTAATCAATAACAGAGAAGCCATCATCAGAGGACCACGGATAAAAGGGAAGAATGTGTATAGTACTAAATAGTCCCTCTAGATACTGCTTACAAAATCTACTCAAGGTTCGCAAGGGGGCCTCCGCCGGTCGATGGATGTTGTCACCGTAGGTAATAAGGAGAACATCTTTCTCGTCCCACTGAGTTCGAAAATCTGCGACATCAAACTGAACACCATAGCGACCCACTAGGAAATGTAGTCTTTCGAGAAGATCACCCGCACAGTCATCACCGTAAAGACGAGCCAAACGCCGTCGCAAGTTTTCGAGTTGTTCCTGAGAAACAGGCTTCATACTGGAAGGAGGAGTATGCATAGCTAGCAGTAGCAGATAAGATTATTCCCCCAAAAGACTTGCCACAAGGGAGCGGAGATGGTCGCGAAGAATAGTGTAGCCGTAAAAGCGTCCAGCCACTGAGTAGTTATGATCCACCATTCCATTCCGAAAGGTAGAATCATCAAGTGTTCGACGGACCTGGTCAATTAGGTTGCTGGTGACAAAGCCGTCCATTGAGAGTAGGTGAAAGCCCTTGGGTTCTATGTCTTGAACAAATATCGAGTAGCGATTCAGTATAACAGGAAGCCGGAAGTATATGGCTTCAAGAAGAGCGTTTCCGAAACCTTCATACAGACTTGGATAGGTAACCATGTCAGAGTGGGCATAAAGATCCCAAAGAGTATAAATCTTTTTACCGTGGTGATCTTGCTGACGAACTTCCCCAACCCGATCCGAGACAAACCTAATATCCACACCTTCCTGCTGAGCAAGATCTGCAAGCATCTCCTGATACTCCATACCTTCGTCGCCGGATTCATGAGATACTACGAGCTTACACCTTGAATCTCCAAGCATAGAAAGCAGTTTAATTGAGTGCTCGATACCCTTCCGCGGGACCACACGAGTGGGTTGAAGAAAAAGAAAGTCGTCGGGTTCGATGCCTATTTCCTCGCGCAGATCAGCAGAATAGTCATCTGGCTCTGGAGGGGACTCTTCAAAACGAAAGACATTGGGGACAACTGTCGAGGAGATACCTTTACGAAGAGCTAACTGCTCTTGTGCGGCTTGGTTGATGACAACATCACGCACATTGGGCAAGCTCGGCGGAAAAGCCATGTCAAGGTAGTCTGAAACAGCACCAATACTAAATCGTACACGCTCCCAATAGAAATCGTGATGGTGAGAAATAGCTGGTATCTGAGTCTCCATAAGAAACTCAGTAACGGCAATCCCGAGGGGCAAGTGCATAGGAATAGCCAATACGTTCTGAGGAACAACAATGTCTATGTTGTAGCGGTTAACAAAATCATAGAGTGTGCGCTTTAAATAAGCGACCATCTCGTGGATACGAGCACTAACCCTAGGGTCCCGAGAGGTAGATCCCCAGATTCGTTGGTTGATCCATTCATTCTCAGGAAAAGCAAAGTGAGCTTCAGGCACACAGTGGCTTATGTCCGGATGCCTATCATTCCGACCACTGTACCAGAAACTGACGTGCCCTCTGTCTTCCCAAAGTACTTCTGCCCACTTAGCAGACTCCAAGGAAACTCCGTCCTGTCCCGCAAATCTTGTAGAGATAAATCCGATGTTCGCCATACCTACCTTAAAAGTACTCTAATTAAGGTCCTTAGCAAATGCATCAACAATGGAATGTAAAAAATTGGAAATTGGCATTTTGATAACGTGCACTTAATCGTTAAGGGATAATGTTATCAGACCAAAATAAAGGCGAACAAAACGAGCACTCCAACCTAAGCAAGCTTGGACAAAGTGTCTCACAACCAACCAGAGAATTAGAGGCATTCCCGAATCGAAATCCTGAGCGCAACTATATCGTAGAACTGAGCTCGAGTGAGTTTACCTGTCTGTGCCCGATGACTGGCCAACCCGACTTCGCTGATATCACTATCCGTTACATACCTGACAGTAAAATCGTGGAATCAAAGTCCCTAAAGTTGTACTTCTGGTCATTCCGAGACCAAGGAATTTTTCATGAACACGTCTCAAACCAAATACTTGATGATTTAGTCCGAACTCTTCAACCAAGGTGGTGTGAGGTAGAGACAAATTTTGCGGTTCGGGGAGGCATTGGAATTCGAGTGCGTGCAGAGCATGGTACCATTCCTGAAAATACAAGTGGCAAAGCCCAAATATCAACCTCTGCCTAAAAGAAATTTTTAAACTTGGTTATGCCAGTCATTGATGCTCATGTTCACCTCTATCCTGAAGAGGTCTGGCAGAATCCAAGAGAATGGAGTGAACCAAGAGAAGAGAAACACTGGAGCCATTGTGTAGCACCAACTAGCAGGGAAACTATTCAGGGTTGGGCCAACATCGACACTTTGCTTCGGGATATGGATGACGCAGAGATCGAGAAGGTCATTCTTCTAGGTTGGTACTGGGAAAATATTCAGACCTGCCAAGAGCAGAACCAATGGTACGCTCGCTGGATAAAAGAATATCCTGATCGTATCGACGCATTTGCCGCACTCAACGCAACTGCGGATGTAGCATCCGATATAGTTACTTGGGCTGTTGATAATGGTTTTAAAGGCATTGGTGAATGCCTACCCCAAGTTCAAGGTCACACCTTACGAGATTCTTGCTGGAGAAACGTGATGGAAGCCTGCGTTGCAAAAAACTTACCCATCAATCTGCATGTCACCGAACCAGTGGGGCATGATTACTCTGGCAGAGTGGAGACCCCACTAGAAGATTACGTGTGGCTTGCCAGCGAGTATCCTGAAGCCAAACTGATACTAGCACATTGGGGAGGTCTACTTCCCCTCTACGAAATGAACCCAACGGTTCATAGAAAGATGGCCAACGTATTCTACGATACTGCAGCGTCGCCACTACTATTCGACAAATCTATCTTTCGAACGGTGGTCAATGCAATTGGTTCAGAGCGTCTTCTTTACGGTTCCGACTATCCTCTCCGACTGTACCCAAGTAAATCCAAAACGCCTGATTTTAGGACCTTTCTGGAAGACATTCGTTCGACTGGGTTGTCTTCAGAGGAAATTGAGGACATCTTACACCGCAACGCACGAAAACTTTTTGGTTAGACCCGAATGGAGTCGACCACATTCCAGCATCCAAATCCTTTCCAATTCCTAGAAAGCCTAGGAGATAGGTGCATGGTGCACTCTTTAGAGGATGGTAGTCATTTGGCTTTCTTAGATTTTGATGACGTCCAGCGAATTGAAAACATCGATATTGATATCCCTGATGCACTTACTCGACTTCTGGATGATACATTTGTGGACCATAATCATTTCCCATTCAGATGCGGCTTTTTGGGATACGAATTACTAGCGGCACATTTTGGTGTCCGATGTAAGGCTTTGCGTGACCTAAACTTTCCTGCCGCGCTGCTTGCAAGACCATCAACACAAATACAGATCTTCGACAAAAATTTAATCACCACATCCTTCCAAAGCCGAAGGGCTTTAGAGTTGAAAAATCTGGCAAGTAAAAGGCTCACAAGTCCAAATGCCGAGATTCGAAATCTCAAACCTAATCTTTCCATGGAGGAATACGAAAAGATCTTTCGTAGTGCCAAGGAAAACATCTTGGATGGCAACACCTACCAAATAAAAATCTCCATCCGCTACTCGGGAGTAGGAACCATTCCTCCTATCATAGGTTATGGAAATCTTCTAGAAACCAACCCTGCCCCAGAAGCTTTTGTGCTAAAGTGGGACGATTTCTCCCTAGTTAGCTGCTCACCAGAAACGATCTTAAAGAAAACAGGGAATCGTTTGGTCACCCGGCCTATTGGAGGAACGACTCCAAGGGATGCATCATGGGCAGCAGATCGATTGAAATTTGATCCTAAAGAGAATGCAGAGCACAATATGCTCATTGATCTCGAGAGAAATGACTTATCCAGAGTCTGTGAACCAGGAAGTGTTCATATCGAAAAGCTTCGAGAAGTAGAGACCTACGCTCACCTCCACCATCTGGTATCCACCATCTCAGGTAAAGTCCGTGAAGGTATCACCACATCCAAAATAGTTGCATCCATGCTACCTGGAGGGACGATAACAGGTTGCCCGAAACATCGAACAATGGAGCTTATTGACGAACTAGAGCCTTGCTACAGAGGACCGTATACAGGCTCAGTCGGTGT
>CAJWWL010000069.1 GCA_913048125.1 uncultured Opitutia bacterium
AGGGGATACAACCTTAGGTAGTGTGTTTTCTGAGCTGAATCCTGCAGAAGGGTAGCGACCAAGAAGTACCTCCAAGGCACGTTTGGCTTCCTGTTCTTCCCGCTCATGCCTTTCGAATTTGGCTCTCGAGCTTGTTAGGCTGGCTTGTGTGAGGCGCAGATCAAGGGCACTAGCTAAGCCATCCTCGTAGCGATTCTGTATGATATCTAGGTTGTCCCTGTAGCTTCCAACGGTCTCTTCAACAAGAGTCTTTGCAAGGCTTGTTGACAGTAATTTGATGTAAGCGCTCGTAGTTTTTGCCGCAATAGAGAGGCGAGCTGACTCGAAATCTTGCAGCGCCGATTCAAAGTCGGCGCTTGCTGCATTTTCTAGGTCTCGAAGGCGTCCCCAAAGGTCAAGTTCCCAAGACGAAACGAGGTCAGCAGCGTAGTGATTGGTTATAAAGGTGCTACCCCCAAAATGACGCCCGAATGCAGCGCTAGTCGCGAAGTTGTGCTTTTGTCGAGTGCTACGAAATTGACCATTCAGTTGGGGTCGACGGTTTCCCTTGATCATCTCAAGCTGAGCTCCTGCAGCTTCTGCTAAAGCTTGTGAAGACTCTAAGAATGGGCTCTTTTCTAAGGCTTCTTTCACAAGTGCTACGACCGGTGTCCCGGAAAATTCAGATGCCGGAAAAGTGAATTTTCCATCTGGCTTTTGAATTTCGTATTCAGTCTGCCAATTATTCGGCGTCACAACTACTGGAGTGCTGTTTGTTGGCTTGGTGCCAAGGCAACCACCTGTTAGCGATAACAACATCGAGAGCGCAGAGCACTGCAGACACTTATACGCTTTTGGTAATTCAAGCATTGCAAATTCTTTTTTTTGATACGCTTTTTCCACTATAAGGTTACAGAGTAATAAATAACCGACTTATTATCTTC
Source organism: uncultured Opitutia bacterium (assembly GCA_913048125.1). Lineage (GTDB taxonomy): Bacteria > Verrucomicrobiota > Verrucomicrobiia > Opitutales > JABJCN01 > JABJCN01. The sequence continues at coordinate 924 of CAJWWL010000069.1, forward strand.
GCGGTGTAGTGTGTACGTAAAACCTCTAAGTCGAGTTTAAACAGGGTGTTGCCATGTCACGCGAATAGGGTTTTTGTGCTTCAAATTTTTAAAGTGACTACAGCCCTCAAAGCTTATCTCCTATTGCTCGGTTGCTCAATTCTGACATCCCAAGTTGCTTTTTCTCAGGGCTTTTTGGAGACAGAATCAGAGTTTGATAATCAGGAACAGCACCTGTCAGTCTCATTAGTAAGCGATTCCAAGACAGTCGTGCCGGGGCAGTCATTTTGGCTAGCAGTCCGTCTAGAAATGAAAGACGGATGGCATGTCTACTGGGAAAACCCAGGGGGTGCAGGCGCAAAGCCAGAAATAGAATGGAATCTGCCGGAGGGTTTCACTGCTGGTGCAGTCCAATGGCCTGTTCCAGATAGACATGTTCTTCAGGGGTTAACGAACTACGTTTACGAAGGGGTTGTTCACTTAATGGTGGAAATCCTACCGCCCGCTGAAATACAGAATTCGCCCGTTGAACTAAAAGCTATCGTGGAATGGACTGTTTGTTCGGACGAGAAATGTACCTTTGGCGATGGGGAAGTTTCTATTGTTCTTCCTGTAGGTCAAGACGCTGAAGTTGAAGAATCTGTTGCATCAGCTTTTAAAGAAACTCGTTCGCGTTGGCCGATTTCCAGTTCTAGACTGACCGCCAAAGCTCTTCATGATGGAAAAAGCCTACTTCTAGACTTCAAGCTGGAGCAGGAACAGCCATCAGTTAAATCTATTAAAACATCTTCAAAGCTTTCGTTAAAGACCCTTTTGCTCGCATTCCTAGGCGGGGCCGTTCTCAATCTGATGCCCTGTGTTTTTCCTGTTATTGGACTTAAAATAATGGGTTTTGTGAATCAGGCTGGAGAAGACCGTCGCAACATTATTTTACACGGATTAGTTTATACCCTCGGAGTACTTGTCACGTTTTGGATTCTTGCCACCATCTTAATCCTACTGCGGCAGGGTGGGGAAGAATTGGGTTGGGGCTTTCAATTACAAGACCCACGTTTTGTTTTTGGACTTGCTACTGTGCTACTCGTTTTTGCCTTAAACCTTAGTGGTTTATTTGAGTTTGGTACTTCTTTCATGGGTGCCGGCAGCAAGCTTACCGCGAAGTCTGGCCTGGGTGGCTCCTTCTTTTCCGGTACATTTGCGACAGTAATGTCTACCCCCTGTGCTGCTCCATTTCTTGCGCCAGCTCTAGGTGCAGCGCTCGTTTTACCTATGGTATCATCCCTCCTTGTATTTACATCAATGGCGCTGGGGCTTGCACTTCCATATCTTACCCTATCTTTTTTCCCGAAGCTTTTAGAGACGTTACCCAAGCCTGGATCATGGATGGAGACCTTTAAGCAGTTCATGGCCTTTCCTCTCTATGGGACGATCATGTTTTTGCTCTGGACTCTTGCTGGGCAGGTTGGGGAGTGGAAGCTTCTAACCATTCTCTTGATGATGGTAATAGTCGCTTTATCATGTTGGATTTATGGACACTGGCCCCGCAAGAGACTGGCCAAGGTGGTCTCGGTATTTTTACTTGTCTCTGCTGCTACTTGGGCGCTTCCAGACGCTCCTTACAGCAATCCCATCAGAGTCGATTGGAAAGATGCGTACTTTTACTCCAAGCTGCCTCTGGTAGATCCATCTGGCAGTCAAACAATCATTCATTCACAAAATGGAGGTACAATTCTCCAATTACCACTATCTGAGTATTTTTCAGAAGAGCTTGAGGATGCTAATGGGCGGCTAGAGGGTGTGTTGCATCTTGTTGAAAAACGAACCACAGCTCCCAAGGTCCGCGACTTCACTCTAGATATTCCCTTGGAAGCTGTGAGTTCAGACCGATTGGATAAATTCCTAAAAAATGCAAAAAACTCGCTAGGCTCAAATTTAAAGGACACTCAAAATGGCCTGCCATGGCAGTCTTGGAGCGCAGAGACTGTCCAGCGCTATCTCGATGATGGAAATCCTGTCTTTGTCGATTTTACAGCTCGCTGGTGTGCGACCTGTCAGGTAAATAAGCGTGTGGCTCTCTCATCTGGCAGGATGGTTGCCCGTTTTGCTGAACTTGGAGTAATCCCACTTAAGGCAGACTGGACAAAGAAGGGTCCTGTAATTGCTCGTGCACTATCTGAACACGGACGTGCGGCTGTACCCTTCAATGTTATCTACCTTCCGGATGGGGGTGAGCCCATAGTGCTTCCGGAAGTTCTCACCGAAGGTATTGTCTTGAACGCTCTTGCAAAGGCTGAGCAACGCATGGCTAAACTGACACAGCCTCAGTCTCCGTAACGCTTTGGGAAAAGAGTTGTCAGGGATCGAATGGAACATTAGTTTCTGACGCCAATTTATTAAGCAGACTACCCACCTGCTCCCCCCCAAATGCCCTACAAATCGAAAGTTAAACGTCGTGATAGCCTTCCGGTTCGGGAATTCTACGATACCTTTAAAGACGAGCTTAAGCTTGATCTAATCGCTGGCGCCAAAGGATTGGACAATATCATAGGCGAGCGAAGTGTGAATCGTCCAGCTCTGGCATTAGTTGGTCACTTCCAATTTTTTGCTAACAAGCGGATACAGCTTTTTGGCGCAGGGGAGATGGCTTTTTTCAAGGAACTTGCAGATCAAGAGCAGGAAAAGGTGCTTCGTGATATTGCTGAGAGAGAAATTCCCTGTCTGATCATTACTCGCAAGTCGGCACCCCCGCCAGTGATGCTGAAGATTGCCGAGGAATTTCAGATTCCTCTAATTCGCACACCCTTGGGTTCTAAAAACTTCGTAACGCACGCTACTGTTTTGCTCGAGGAAATGCTTGCTCCACGGTTTAGTATGCACGGCACCCTACTGGACATACGCGGTATTGGTACACTGATACGAGGCAAAAGCGGCGTTGGGAAAAGCGAGTGTGCTTTGGCGCTTATTGAGCGTAACCATAGTCTGGTTGCGGACGATATGGTAGACATTCGTCTTGTTAGTGAGCATGATTTGATCGGTCGCATTCCAGATATGCGATGGTGGGGCTTTATGGAATGCCGTGGCATAGGCATTATCAATATTCGGGATCTCTTTGGAATTCGTGCGGTGAGACAAGAGAAGCGCATCGATTTTATCATCACCTTTACCTACTGGAAGCAGGGAATGGAAGAAGAGCGCACTGGTCTCACTCAAGACTACGAGGAACTGCTAGGTATTCGTGTTCCTCACATGGAAATTCCAGTTCGGCCAGGCCGAGATATGGCTCGACTTGTCGAAGTCGCTGCAATGGTGCAGGCCCAAAAGCTTTCTGGGCATGATTCGGCCAAGGACTTCAATGACTTGCTGATGCAAAAATTAGACAACAAGTCCAACCCCTTGAAGTGACCTTTGGGAGACAAATTTCAAAAAAAATTTCCCAAGTAAAACAGAAAATAAAATTTCAAAACGATGCCAGTCCTCTTAGGATTTCAACAATTACAATTTCACTCAAGCGTTTCCTCATGCGCCTTGCACGGCGAGTGGATTGCGCCCGAAATTTGCAAGAATTTTCAACCAAAAAGTTATCTTCATACCCATGTGGACAAGTTGTGAGCAAGTTCACCTTGCAAGGTTTGTTCAAAACCAGATTGCTTGTCCTCAACAATTTTTTTCAGTGTTTAGAACACCAATATCCGATAAATCTTCGCCACATTATATTTACACTCAAACTCAAAGCCAATTTTCTTACTGGGCCTGTCTCAAATCCCAATTATAAAGCCAAACCTACTCTACTTAATCTTGGAATAAGTACCAAACTCCAACCAAACTATTTTAACTCAAATGTCACAATTCTTTCTAATTTTGGCTTCATGTCCTCCTTCCTCAAGAAGAGACTTTCTCACATGGTCGTGAATAGCTTGTGAATAAAATCTCTCCCGCCTCTCAAACAATGAGTTCAGAAAGCACAGCGACCCACAATTGGGACAAGGTATCTGTCGAACTAAAGAACCTTCTCTCTGATGATATATACGAGACCTGGTTTCAAGAACTCGAACCTCACTCAGAAACTCAGGATAAGCTGATCTTGGAAGCTAGCAACCAATTTGCTGCGATATGGGTCGAGGATAACTATCTTGGTTTGATTAAACAAACTTTCGAAAAGGTTACAGGCAAGTCTGTACTCGTCTCGATTAAGGTCTCTGAGTCTCTTTCCTCAAGCAACCCAGTTTCTAATCGCCTGTTGCACTCTGCCGCTGAACCAGACAAATCAGCGGGCGTTTCAGACCGCGAGGTTGGCATCCGCCAAGTCAGTCGTGTAAACCCGATGCCTGCTGTTGCATCCGTTGGAAACGTCAATCCAAAGAACACTTTCTCCACTTTCGTTGTCGGACCAGGCAACCAGTTTGCTCATGCGGCAAGCATGGCAGTAGCTAACAGTCCTGCGACCTCGTATAATCCCCTATTTTTATACGGTGACACCGGTCTTGGAAAGACGCACCTCATGCACGCAATTTCCCATCAGGTGCGGCAGGCGAATCCAAGTCTTCGAGTGGCATATGTGTCGTCAGAAAAGTTTACCAACGAGTTCATTCACGCTATCCAAGAGCGAACATTCACCCGCTTTCGTAATAAATACCGTAAAGTGGACGTTCTCCTAATTGACGACATCCATTTTCTGGCGAAGAAGGAAGGTATCCAAGAAGAGTTCTTTCATACTTTTAACGACCTGTTCGAGTCACAGAAGCAAATTGTGCTCTCCAGTGATCGACCTGCTAATGAGATCGCAAAGCTTGAAAATCGCCTTGTATCACGCTTCCAATGGGGACTGGTAGTCGACATACAGCCACCCGACTTAGAGACTCGACAAGCCATCCTTGCTAAAAAGGCGGTGGAGATGAACGTCGATCTCGATCCTGAAGTGATTGAATTTTTGGCGAGGCGGGTCACCCGAAACATCCGTCGGATGGAAGGAGCACTTACACGCGTCGTCGGTTACTCCAATCACGGACACAAGCCTGTTGACATTTCCGTGGCAGAGAACCTTCTCCACGACATTCTTCAAGAAGAGGCTCGTTTGACTATCACCGTAGAGAAGATTCAGAAGAAGGTCTCCGACTACCATCACCTCCATTTAGCCGATATGGTAAGTAGGCGGCGCCCCAGCAATATCGCTTTTCCACGCCAAATAGCAATGTATCTCAGCCGTTTGCTTACAAACCTATCTCTTAAAGAAATTGGAGATGCCTTCGGGGGCAGAGATCATGGAACGGTCATTCACGCCTGCAAGTCTGTAGAGGACCGCATGGAACTGGAAGAGTCCGTTAAGCATACCGTTGACTATCTCCAGTCTCAGCTCACCCAGTCTGCAGATTAAACCCTAATTTTGGGATACCATGGAACTGAGCGACGAACAAAAAACCTGCGTTAGTGGCTGGGTGTCTGAAGGCATGGGGCTTTCCGATATCCAGAAACGTCTCAAGGACGAACTTGGAATAGGCCTTACCTTTATGGATGTCAGATTCCTTGTCAGCGATCTTGAACTGAAATTAAAAACTGAGGAAAAGAAACCTGCGGTCGATGAACCAGTTGACGACGTGGGCTCTTCCAGTCCCGCATCAGATCCCGAAGCAGAATTCTCTCTAGATAGCGACGATTCATCTTCCGAAGATGCTGCTGTATCTGTCGAGGTTGACAAAGTGGTTCGTCCCGGTGCCGCCGTAAGTGGTTCAGTTGTCTTTAGCGATGGCAAAAAGGCTGATTGGTATATGGATCAGTTCGGTCAGCTTGGAATTATTCCTCCAGAAGATGGCTACCAACCATCTCCAGAAGACGTTGAGGCTTTTCAAGCTGAACTTCGCAACTCATTGAAGAGTTCTCCTTTCTGATCCCTTTATCCAAACGCTTGTTGCGTATCCAGATTCTTGGACGATCCTTCTGGTTGCTCACCCTTTGCAACCTCCATTTTGTTTGCTCACCCCTGATGTTACGGGTGGAAATCTACTTCAGAACAACTCTGCTTGTGTGGGTTTAGTGCTTTTTTCAGATTTGGTATTAAGGTTCGCAATAAGTTGGTTCTCTTCCCAGATCTCTATACCCAGATCTTTGGCTTTCATCAACTTGGATCCTGCGCCAGGTCCAGCTACAACGTAGTCGGTTTTGTTGCTCACACTTGAAGCGACTTTACCTCCAAGCTTTTCGATCATTTCACCAGCTTGCCCTCGAGAGTACTTTTCCAATGCACCGGTAAGAACAAAAGTTTTGCCAAAAAAAATACTGGGAGGGCCATCCAATTTGACTTGTGATGAATCTAGCGTGTTGAGACCTGCGCTCACAAGTTGCTCAATGATCTTTCCGCTGCTGTCTTGTTCAAAGAAATTACGGAGGCTTTGTGCGACGATCTCGCCAACTTCATTGATCGAGGTAAGGGCCGCAAGATCTGCTTTCTGAATAGCTTCTAAAGAGCCGAGGTGGCGCGCGATCTGTTTTGAAACTCCTGCTCCCACATGCTGGATGCCGAGTCCGTGTAGAAGTCTCCAGAGTTCTTGAGACTTACTCGCATCAATGGCTTTGATTAGGTTTTCTGCAGACTTATCCCCAAATTTCTCTAGATCAGTGAGATCAGATTTTGTCAGCTTATATAGATCGGTGATGTCTTGGACACGGCCCAAACCCACGAGTTGGTCGACGATGGAAGGACCAAGGTGGTCGATGTCCATTGCTGCCTTTGCGCCGAAATGCTGTATACGACGTCGTACCTGAGGGGGGCATGCACTGTTAGGACAACATATGGAGACCTCACCTTTTAGCTTTTCGAGCTTACTCCCACATGCTGGGCATTCTGAAGGGAATTCGTAGGGCAGGGAACTGGTCGGTCGTTTTTCGAGAACAACCCTTACAACCTGCGGGATAATTTCCCCGGCCTTTTCAACAATTACCTGATCACCAATCCTTATGTCCTTGCGCCGGATTTCGTCCTGGTTGTGAAGAGTCGCACGAGAGACTGTAGTGCCGGCTAGTTGTACTGGCTCCAGTTCGGCAACTGGAGCGATGATTCCAGTTCGGCCCACTTGAAGAGTGATATCCCTCAGTAATGTTTCCTTTTGTTCAGCAGCAAATTTGTAGGCTATGGCCCATCGGGGGGCCTTTGCTGTAAATCCAGCTTTCTGCTGTGAGGCTAGGGAATCTAATTTTATAACAGCGCCGTCAGTTTCATATGGGTAGGTCTTGCGAATTTGGTCGAGTTCTTCGATGGCAGCCCAAGCTTTTTTCAGCGAGTCGCAATTCCACAAGCGATCTAGCGTGGGCACTTTCCATTCACTGAGTGCGTCATGGAATTCCGACTGTTTCGTGAATACGTCTGGATGGCAGTATCCGAGCCCATATAGGATGATTTCTAGTTTGCGCTGTGCAGTCTCAACTGGATCGAGTAATTTGACTGTTCCAGCGGCCAAGTTACGAGGATTAGCGTAAAGTTGGATGCCTTCAGCTTCACGAGCCTGATTGATTCGGTGAAATTCTTGATTTCCTATAAAGATTTCACCTCGAATCTCTAGTGTTTCTGGATGGTTGCTGCCCGCTAGTTTTTGGGGTAGTCCCTCTATCGTAAGAGCATTGCGTGTGATGTCGTCGCCTTCAGTACCATTGCCTCTGGTGGTGGCACGCACGAAGTTTCCATGTTCGTAGGTGAGACTCGCTGCGACGCCGTCGATCTTAGGCTCGACGACGTAGTGCCGTACATCACTCTCGCCAATGATATTGTTGAGCCGCGTCTCAAATGCCATCAACTCTTCCTCATTGTAGGTGTTGTCTAGGCTATACATGGGTTCGAGGTGGGTGTGGGTTACAAACCCCTCTTGTCGGTCATCCCCTATGGTAGGCTGTTTGGCAGAACCCTCAGGCAGGCAGGCTTCAATATTTTCGAGGCGACGTTTCAGCTTATCATATTCCTGGTCGGAAATAACGGGCTCAGCTTGCCGGTAATACAGCTCATCATGTCGGGCAATTTCTTGCCGAAGTTCCTCTATTTCTTGCTCCGCTTGCTCGTCAGACATCTTATTTATTCGAATCATTTTTTCTCCTTGTGGGGAAAAGTGGAAACTCGAGGAATTTTCGGTATGGGGTCCATATCGCATAGAGCCATGCTGCCAGGGTTGCACCTAGAGTGTCGGCAACCCAGTCTACCCAGTCGCACACGCGTCCAGGCACGAAATATTGATGATATTCATCAGATGCTCCATAAATTGAAGCGGCTATAATCGCCATCCAAACTCCCTTGCGCCCTTTGTTCTCAAACCAAGGATGTCTCAAATAGAGCGTAGCAAGTAATCCAAAAACGAGGAGGTGTGCCCACTTGTCCGGAATGTCTAATGGACCAGGAGTCCCTGCAAATTGTTGGCTGGAACACCAGAAGAGGGTTGCCATCAGAGCAGCAGCGTAAGCAAGTTTCATCATGGAGAATTTAAATTTTAGGGAGACGCTCTGACTCTGTTTTAATCACCAGACAATTTGTTAGGTTTTTCAGTTCCTGTTTTCAAATCAATACAGCGTTTCCTAGCACGCATAAAAAAATCGGGGCATGAAATCCTGTTTTTTAGCGGGCTCGTTATCGCCGTGTGAATAACTTCGAAAAAGTCCAACAACTTTCAGTTGCGGAAACGAACTTTTATCGGCCTATTTCTAAAAATTTTACAGATGAATCCCAAGCAAATCATCCGCGCATCAAATTTACGTTTTCCAGCTCTACCAGAGGACTGCGAGTTGTTTAGAATTTTTTTGAACACCCCCAACATATAGGGGGTCAAAAAAAAAATGACACAACATCTTGTGCCTAGGGTTGACAACAAGCAAACGTACCGATGACATGGAAAATCTTTCCTCGGAAAAAGCATCCCACGTCACGAAAATTGGGTTTCAATTGCATTTTGACGACCCAGAACACTAAGGGAGAAGTCCCGACCCGAATTTAAACACGAATTACACAGCCAGAACTATCGCCAGAAAAGAGGAGACGCCAGAGAAATGTCCACGACCACCCACAGCATTGGAAATAAAACATTCATACTTGATCAAGACAAGGCAGAGGCAGCCTTTGCTGCTAAGAAAATCATCAACGGTCGTGAGACCATGACATTTAATCTGCTCCCCCTTAAGTACGAATGGGCTTACGAAACATACAAAAAGATGAAAGCTAACCATTGGGAACCAGAAGACATCCCGATGCAGCGGGACGTACAACAGTGGAAGTCTAGCGAATTGCGTGATGTTGAACGGTGGATTATCAAGATGGGTATCGGCTACTTTTCTGCGGCGGAAGGAATCGTGGGCGATAACGTTTTGCACGTTGTTCGTGAGTTGGTGACGGCGCCAGAACTTAAACTAGTACTTGGTAGGCACGCTCACGAAGAAAACATCCATGCAGACAGTCTGCTGTACATGATTAGCTCACTAGGCATCAATCCTCACGAATGTGAAGCCATGTTCGAACAGATCGAAACTATCCGCCGAAAGAACGAGTTTGTCACACGCGTCTCAAATTCACTACGCAAAGATTTGGACCTGACGGTCACGGAAAACAAGCAGCTTCTTGCCAAAAACATCTTTGTATTTGGTCAGTGCATGGAGGGTACACAGTTTTACGGCCTATTCGGGATGATACTCAGTCTGTATCGTCAAAATAAATTCGAGGGCATTGGGCAAATGTTCCGTTACACACTTCGAGATGAGTCCAACCATATCGAACTCTTCCGTAACCTGTTTCAAGATCTGCGAAAGGAAAATCCAGACATCTGGACACAGGCTTTCCAAGACGATTTAGTTGAGACGATGAAGGAAGCCGTCGCCCTAGAGAAGGATTTCATCTTAGATTGCTTGCCAGTTAACTCATTGGGTTTAAGTGCGGAGGAGTTTAATCAGTACATTGACTACATTGCTGACCGCCGACTCGAAGGGGTTGGGCTCCCTGCTCTCAATCCAGGTGTGGACAATCCTTTCCCATGGCTCGCCGAAATGATGGACCTCAAGAAAGAGCAAAACTTCTTCGAGGGCACTGTAACTGATTACCAAAAATCCTCTTCACTAGGAATAGAGGAAGTTTCAGATGAGGCAATGCTAGGTCTAACTGGCTAGTATTGGCACAAGATGCAAATTTAACAACATATTACCAGAGGACTAAAAGGACAGAAGAAGACTCGATGAAGATCACGAAACGCACGTTTGAAGAAGACCAAAAACTCCAAGAGTTTGCCAGTACACCCCGCGAAAAGAAGCCTCAGTTCAATTGGGGCAGTGTTGTAGATTCTGACCGATGGAACACTGGTAAAATATTACTCGGTGCCAATGGTGCAGGAGAAAGTGCATTCGAGATTGAAGAAGTTGCCGACACTATTGGTAACGCGTTGACCAATTTACTACTATCTCGCGAAGAACAGGATATCTTTAGCGAGAAAAACCAGTCTTTCGTTGCCAGAATAACATCTCTGGTTGGGGATAGGCTGGAACAAGAGCTTGCTGATGGCAGCTCTATAATCCTGTCGAGGCAGGATCTTCACCATTTGATCGAAAAAGCCCTTATTGAGAACGAGGCTTTCGATGTGGCGAAGAGTCTCCTGTTTGCCAGGAAGATCGAAGACGGATCCGGGGGTCTTGATGATGAGGAAGAGGTAGGTATTCAGCTAAGACTGATACGTAGGAATGGGAAAGTGGTTCCTTGGAACGAATCAAAAATCGAGGTGGCTATACGCAAGGCTTTCCTCTCTCTGGAGCGTGACTCCGAGCCCGCCGTAAAACTCGCAAGAGAGGTGACGCACAGCATCTTGAATCTTGGACAGGAGTTCGTAAACATTGAAGATGTGCAAGATCGTGTGCAAGAGATTCTAATGCGCGACGGCTTCTACAAAGTGGCCGAAGCCTATATTTTGTATAGGGCACGAAGAACTCACGATCGTGAAGCAGATACTCAATCTCGTAGACCAGCAGAGGACGAAAATCAGGAATCCATGGTGGTTGTCGTCAAGCCCGATGGTGACACCTATTTCTGGGATGGTTTTGACCTGCGCAAACGTATAGAGTTTGCCACAATTGGCCTAGACCTCTGCCTTACTGAAGATCAGATCGAGCGTGAGTTGCGTCGTTCGATATTCCCCGAAATGCAGGAAGATGATCTTCAAAAGACCATCATACTGAACGCAAAAGCTCTGCTTGAGAAAGACGCAGATTTCTCCAAGTTTGCAGGTCGCATTCTGTTGAGCTATCTCTATGAAGAGGTGCTTGGATGGAGTATCGTAAAAGATGGCGTTGAGGCGCTAAAAGACTTCCACCGACGTGGTTTCAAGCGTAATCTCAAACGCGGTGTAGAAATTGGGCGTCTTGATAAACGCCTGCTTGATTACGATCTCGATAAGCTAGCTGATGCTGTTGATCCTACGGCGGACTTGGATTTTGACTATCTTGGTATTCAGACCCTCTACGATCGCTATTTGATCGTGGATAAGACAGAAAGCGCCCATGTGCGTCTGGAATGTCCGCAAATGTTCTGGATGCGAGTTAGCATGGGTCTCTTCCTCTTGGAGGAAAACGATCGTGAGGATCGTATAACAGAGTTGTATACTCTCTACAAAAGCCGTCGGTTCTGCTCCTCCACACCAACTCTATTCAACTCAGGAACACCGCATTCCCAGCTCTCTTCTTGCTACTTGTACAAGGTGGATGACGATTTAGAGTCCATCATGGTACGCGGTATCGCTGAGAATGCTTTTCTATCCAAGTGGGCTGGCGGACTCGGTGGAAGCTGGACAGCAGTTCGCGGTATAGGCGGCTACATTCGTGGAACAAATGGCGAGAGTCAGGGAGTTATTCCTTTTCTGAAACTTCATAACGACCAACTCCATGCCGTTAATCAGGGAGGCAAGCGACGGGGTTCCGGATGCGCATATTTGGAGACATGGCACAACGACTTTTTTGACTTCCTTGAATTACGCCGTAATACTGGTGATGAACGTCGCCGTACTCATGAGATGAATACGGCAAACTGGATTCCTGACCTCTTTATGAAAAGGCTTATGGCTCAGGAGGACTGGACCTTTTTTCGCAGTAATGAAGCTCCAGATCTGCATGACCTCTATGGCAAGGCTTTTGAGGAAAAATACTGTGAATATGAGAAGAAAGCAGAAGCCGGAGAGATTTTCGGACAGAAGCAACCTGCTATGGAAATCTGGAAGAAGATGCTGGCCATGCTCTTCGAGACAGGTCACCCATGGATCACTTTTAAGGACCCCTGCAACCTTCGCAGTCCACAAGACCACGTAGGAGTTATCCACAGTTCCAACCTGTGTACAGAGATCACCCTCAATACAGGCGAAGATGAGACCGCTGTTTGTAACCTTGGTTCCGTGGTGCTGGACTCACACCTAGACAAGGACGGCAATCTTGATCACGAGAAACTCCGTGCTACAATCCGGACCGCTGTACGTGCCTTGGACAACGTGATTGACCTGAACTTCTATCCAACACAACCCGCTAAGACCTCCAACCTACGGCATCGTCCGGTTGGACTTGGTGTGATGGGATTACAAAACTGCCTCTATACCAAGAACGTACCTTTTGCGTCAACTGAAGCTATAGACTTTAATGATGAGTTTATGGAGGCAATTGCTTTCTATGCCTATGAGGCTTCAAGTGACTTAGCTCAAGAGAAGGGGAGGTATAAATCTTATGAGGGCTCCAAATGGGAT
>CAJWWL010000070.1 GCA_913048125.1 uncultured Opitutia bacterium
TCCACGTTGAAGACAACGATATTGGCAGTGCTTTGGTTCGCAGCGATTAGAAACTTACCATCGGGCGAGATATTGAAATTTCGGGGTGTTCGACCACCAGTCTTAACCTCATCTACAGGAGTGAGAGTACCAAGTTGTTCATGAATTTGGAAGATAGCAATACTATCGTGACCGCGGTTGGAACCGTAAAGAAACTTGCCATTGGGATGAACACGGACTTCGGCGGTGGAATTCCTTTCGGAGTAGCCTGTTGGCAGGGTTGAGATGGTTTGAATCTCGGATAGACCGCCTTTGCTGTCATATTTGAAAGCTGTAACATTGGAAAGAAGTTCATTGATGACATATGCGAACTTGCCATCTGGACGAAAGGCAAAGTGACGAGGTCCAGAACCTGGAGCGACCTCGGCATGTCCGTGTGGCTTCATCTTACCCTTCTCAGAATCAACCTTGTAGACGAGTACTTTGTCTAGTCCAAGGTCTGCGGCAAAGGCGAACTTATTAGCGGGATCAAAGTTGATTGAATGTCCATGCGGCGCACTCTGGCGGCTTTTGTTAATGCTGGAACCTTCGTGCTGAATGAAGTCGGTGGACGGAGAGAGTCTACCTTCCTTGCCGATCTGAAGACAGGTCACACTTCCACCAGAGTAGTTGGCGACAAGAACATTTCGACCGGCTTCATCAATGCTCAAATGGCATGGACTGCCCCCTCCTGATCCTTGCTGATTGAGGAATGTGAGTTCACCCTTTTGGGCGTCTATGGCATAGGCACTTACGGCTCCTTGCTTCTTGCCTTCAAAGGTGCCAATTTCGTTCACTGCATAAAGGTACTTTCCATTCGGGTGCACTTCGAGAAACGAAGGGTTCTTCTGTCCACCTAGAACCGAGAGTTTGGTGAGGGAACCAGAACTGCTGCACATCCGATATACGGAGATGCCTTGTTCTGGACCACTGGCATAGGCACCGACAAAGACGAGCAATTGCTTAGCATTCATATTAAAAGTTCCAGCCAGTAAAGTGGCCAAGATAGGGAGTATTTGTTTCATAGTAGAACCCTTGTGAGGCTGAGAAGATTAAAAGTCGAGCTTCTGTTATATGGATTAAGGGTTTAGAAATAACAGTCTGGTTCTGTTGACATATCCAAGGAAGATGCGTGTTTCTTATCCAATAACTATGAGCCTCTAAAATGAATCTGAAAAACCTATTATGGTGTGTCTTAATCCCGATTTTGGGAAGCGCAGGCTCCAAGAGACCTAACATCCTGTTCATCCTAGCGGACGATGTTGGGCAGGAAGTTCTTGGTTGCTATGGAGGCACATCCTACAAGACACCTAACCTTGATAAACTCGCATCAGGGGGCATTCGATTTGACCACGCCTACAGTATGCCTGTCTGCCACCCGACAAGGCTTAGCCTCATGACAGGAAAATACCCTTTCAGAATTGGAAGTGGATGGGGTAAGTTCCCAAAAGATGAGGAAGCCAGCACCTTCTCCAGCCTTCTACAGAAAAACGGATATGCCACCGCCGTGGCTGGCAAGTGGCAAATGACGCTCCTCAAGAATGACACACAGCATCCAGCCCGTTGCGGATTTGAGCAATGGAGTCTCTTCGGGTGGCACGAGGGGGCTCGCTATTACGATCCTTACATATGGGAAAACGGTGTACTCCGTAACGACCTCAAAAGTAGATATGGTCCCGAACACTATACAGATTTTCTGATAAAATTTATGGAGCAGAGTCGCAAAGCTAAGAAGCCATTTCTTGCCTACTACTCAATGGCTCTGGCCCACGATGTCACAGACGACCTCAAACAACCTGTCCCCTACATGCCCGGAAAAGACAGATGGCAGGATTATAGAGAAATGGCTGAGGCAATGGACATGATGGTTGGTAAACTTATTAGTGCACTAGACAAAATGAAGCTTCGCGAAAGAACTCTCATACTTTTCTCTGGGGATAACGGGACTGCCTCACGTTCGATCATACGACATGATGGTAAACGATATATTCGCGAGCCGGTCTTCTCTATGCTTGGAGAAAAGAGAATTGCCGGAGGAAAAGGATCGCTTACAGATAGAGGTACTCGCGTACCTCTAATCGCCAACTGGCCAAGTGTAATCAAATCAGGCAACACGTCGAATCAACTGATCGACTGCAGTGATTTCCTGCCTACCTTCTGTGAGCTCACCAACACTTCTCTTCCTAAGAACATTAAACTGGATGGCCATTCGTTCGCATGCGCAGTTTCTGGAGGGAAAGGTACTTCAAAACGTTCGTGGGTCTATGCCGAACGAGGAGGTAAATACTTTGTTCGCAACCAAAACTGGAAGCTCTACAATGAGGGGACACTTCACGATCTCAGAAAAGAGAACTCAGAAAAAAACGGCATCCGAGCCAATGCGAAACACAGCTCAGATGCCAAAGCGGCTAGAGAACTTCTGGACGCGGCTCAAATTGAGCTGGGCCGAGGATCAAGGTACTGAAAATGTTGGCCCAAAGCAGACTTACAACATAGCCTGCAAACCATCAGCAAGACTACCCTTAGGGTAGAAACCAGCCTCACGAAGTTGTTCAACGGAGGCCACAGAATGACGTACATCACCAGCTCGCTCTTCAGCATGAATGATTTCCGAATCTGAGCCCGTCAACTTAAGAATAGATTTTGCCAACTCAAGTATGGAGGTCTGACGTCCGTACCCAGCATTAAAGACTCCACAGACCGGCTCGTTTTCTGCTAGAAAAGCCAAAGCAGCGACGATATCTTTAACAAATATGAAGTCCCGGGTAGCTCCTCCATCTCCAAAGATTGTCAATGATTCGCCTGCAAGCGCTTTCTGAAAAAATATGGGAACTGCAGCAGCATAAGGACCATCTGGATCCTGCCTTGGTCCGAAGACATTGAAAAAACGCAGACATGCGGTCGACAAACGACCTTCACGCTGGAAAATCTCGCAGTAATGCTCCCCGTCCAGTTTAGTTATGGCGTAGGGACTCTTGGGTTCAGGAAGCATACCTTCGAGCTTAGGAACATCAGGATTATCTCCGTATATCGCTGCAGAACTGGCGAAACACAGTTTTCGAACGCCAGAACTTGCAGACTCTCCCAAGACATTGAGAAGACCATTTACATTGATGTCTACACATTCCTGAGGCTTCTCCATGGATTCAGGCACGCTCACCAAAGCAGCTAGGTGAAAGACATAATCCACTCCTTTTACGGCTTGGCTTACAAGACTACGGTCACAGATAGAGCCTTCAATGAACTCTACATTCAAACCATCAAGATTATGGCGAAAGCCAGTTCGCAGGTTGTCTAGGATTCGCACCTCGGCACGACCTTGAAAGTACTCGGCAAGATGACTGCCTATAAAACCTGAACCTCCTGTAATTAGGACGCGCATGCTCGGAACTCCTCAACGACACCTTCCATCTCCGGAGCCTGAGCTTCCATGCTTCGAACCAAGGCAAACTGGTTTCGGGCACGATCAAGGTTGTGCCCTTCTCGATGGGTCTTGAAGTATATATCACCTTCGAGATGATCAGTTAGAAAGCGCATCCCAATTTCCAAGGTAATAAGGCGGGCAGAAAAAGCCAAGTTGCTGAGTTCAGCTTCTTCAAGGTGGCTACCTACTGCATCAAGATACCCACGCACTAATTCACGGAATAGTCCCAGATCCATACGGACGCGACCTAGGTCGACTTCATCCTCAGCAGCGGTGGTAGCGGCCGTACGAACAAGGTCTCCGAAATCATACAGTGCAAGTCCGGGCATAACGGTATCAAGGTCGACTACGCAGATACCCTCGCCGGTTTCTCCATCAAACAGTACATTATTGAGCTTGGTATCATTGTGAGTGACACGCAGTGGGAGTTCACCCTGATCGTGAAGATCTAGCAGTCTAGTTGTCTCAAATTGATGATCCTTTAGGAATTGGATTTCACCCAGGACTTCAGAGACGCGACCGACTGGATCAATCTCTACAACTTCGAGAAACCGATTAAACCTGCGTGGAGTATGATGGAAGTCTGGAATTGTGTCATGAAGTTCGTTAGGCGAGAAATCAAGCAGGAGTCGTTGAAAACGGCCGAAAGCACGGGCCGCCTGATACGCCTGATCAGGCTTCTGTACGGTATCGAAGGTCTCGACACCAGAAATACAATCCATGGTGCGCCAGTAGTTTCCATCAGAGTCCTTGTGCAATAGGCCACCATCAGGTCTAGGAATCAGACGTAGACAACGTCTTCCAGGGTCTTTTTCCCCTGCCTTACTGAGTTTATCCCAAAGATGAGCAGTCACCTTCTGCATATTATCCATGACTTTCTCAGGCGACTTAAAGACATGGTGATTTATGCGCTGATGGAGGTAGTCATGTGAATGGTCTGAAACATATCTTGCACGGAATGTGTCGTTGATATGCCCAGAACCAAATGGTTCTAACTCCTGCAGATCACCTTCAACTTCGAAGTGAGAAGCAATCTCTCGAACGTCGTATTGCATGCTAGAGTGGCAATTCCTAGATCTAAAGCTGTTTAGTGCATACCCTCACGAAATGTAAGAGATCCATCTTCATGAATCGTTCGATAGTAGCAACCGTGTCGAGCGATACCATCTGCACCTTTTGTATGGCACGCGCCAGAGCCCACTTGACGAACACGATAAAGAATCGAGTTCTGTTCACAATTCACGCACGTCTCGACCAATTCAAGGTAGTTGCCTGAAGTAAGCCCCTTGATCCAGAGCTCATTGCGACTTGTACTCCAAAAAGTAGCCTTCTTTTCCTTAAGCGCGGTCTTAAGAGCCAACTCGTTAGCGTATCCTACGATGAGTAGTTCTCCTGATTCAATATCCTGCGCCACGGCGGGAAGGATGTCCTCACCACATCCCACGGCTTTGGCGAGCTTTGTGAAATCAAGAGAAAGAGTAGTACCCTCTTCAAGTTCCTTGTGATCCATTAGAAGTGATTTGATTAAGAAACTGCGCCGAAATTGTAAAATTATTGAAGAATTGCAAACCAAAGCATGACACCTTTGACTATTGAATAACATGATACAGATGACCCGTCGCAAAACTCTCAAGCAACTTACCGCAGCTGGTATCGCGATGCCCTATGTGGCTCGCACTTCATGGGCAGAAGCCAAACCCTCAGAAACCCTTCGTCACGCAAGTTTCGGCGGAGGAGGCATGGCGATGGCCGACCTAACCACAATTTCTACCGCTAAAGGTGTCGCCGTGACAGCCGTAGCAGAAATCGACGAAGGTCGCCGCAAAGGTCTCAAAAGTAGATTCCCGAAGGCCAATCTCTACGCGGACTGGCGAGAGATGCTCGACAAAGAAGCCGAAAACATTGACTGCGTGAACGTCTCTACTCCCGATCACCTTCATGCGGCAATGGTGATGAGCTCGATGCAACTTGGAAAGCATGTATATGGTCAGAAACCTTTAACGCACGACATCTACGAATGCCGACAAGTACAAGACTATGCTCGAGAGAACAAAATTGTTACCCAAATGGGCATTCAGATCCACTCCAGTATCCAGTATCGCTCTGCTGTTCACATTGTACAAACTGGTGTAATTGGTAAGATCAAGGAAGTACACACATGGAGCAGCAAGAAATGGGGGGACATGAACTCCAAACCGGACCGTAAGGATCCCGTCCCCTCCAGCATCAACTGGGAGCACTGGATTGGCCCTGCTCCCTTCACCGACTACCTCAAGGGGTACTACCACCCTGGCAACTGGCGCAAGCGACTAGACTACGGAACGGGCACATTTGGTGACATGGGCTGTCACATCTATGATCCAGTCTTTAAAGCGCTCGACCTTACATCCCCACTATCCCTGAAGTCGATCGGTCCAAAACCCAACAAGCACAACTGGGCAATCAACGCCGAAATTCGCTACACCTTTCCGGGCAACAAATTTTCAGCGGGGAAAACAGTCGATGTTACTTGGTATGACGGAGACAAACGCCCACCCAAGGACATTCAAGGACTTCTCGAAGGTAAACGTATACCTAGTCAAGGTTCTATTTTCATTGGAACAAATGGAGTAATGCTACTTCCTCACATAGGCAATCCTGAGCTTTTCCCAAAGGCCACCTTTGCCGACTTTAAGCGTCCAGAACTTCCCAAGATCAACCACTGGGACCAATGGGTGGAAGCCTGTAAAGGCAACGGAACCCCGGGGGCTAACTTTGAATATGCTGGTCCACTTACTGAAACAGTGCTACTCGGCGGAGTTGCTACACGATTCCCAGGCAAGGAACTCAAATGGGATACCAAGAAACTTGAATTCACGAACGAACCCAAAGCCGCCCAATACGTAAGGAAAGAATACCGCAAAGGCTGGGAAGTGGAAGGATTGTAATTCCAGTTCAATTCTTCACCTCAAAGTAGACCTAAAGGTGAAGTAGACTTTTTCAGTCACAACTCTTGAACGACACTAGTGCCGTCTGTAAGGATGTGGCTAGCCTACGGCTATGCAACATGCCGGAGTGCTTGGATTGGATCCATCAATGCAGCTTTTCGAGCTGGGTAAATACCAAATAAGACACCAACTCCTACTGCGATACAAAATGCTAAAGGAATGGACCAACCCACCACAATGGGTTGCATGCCATCCATCGCAGGAGGGATGGACTCCATAAGTTTTGGAAAAAACCGCTCCATTACCGACAGTACTCCTCGATAGGCGGGACCGCACAGAAGACCTCCTAAAATACCAGCAATTCCCCCTACAACAGACAAAACAACAGTCTCAGAGAGAAACTGACGGGTGATGTCACTACGTCGCGCGCCGAGCGCACGGCGAATACCTATCTCTCGAGTACGCTCGGTGACAGTAGCCAGCATGATGTTCATGATACCAATACCACCTACGAGCAAGGAGATACCAGCCACCAAACCCATCATTCCAATGAAAAGTAGACGAGCATTCTCAGCTCGAGCCATAAGCTCCATTGGGACAGTGATCTTAAAATCCTCCATTCCACCATGGTCTTCTTTTGCAGTTTGCCGAATAACCTCGGCTACTGACAACACTTTGTCGGTGGACTCGACTCGAACTGTAGCTTTGCTGAGAAGATAAGAACCTCCAGCGCCTCGAGAGTAGAAATCGTAGATGCGCTGCCACAGGGTATTCAGCGGAATGTAAACATTGTCTGAAAACTCTTCACGGTAACCCATACGATTCTCATCCTCTAAGTTTTCATGTTTGCCCACCACTCCGATAACACGGAAATAGTCGCCGTCCACATGAATCTGCTTATCCAGCGGATCTTCATAAGGAAATAACTCGTAAGCCACAGTTTGGGCGAGGACACATACCTTGTTTCTCTCTGTGTTATCAGTAGAGTTGAGAAACCTGCCACTAGTCACTTGAAGGTCGTGAAGTTCCTGAAAGTCGCTAGTGCAACCAAGAACTTCCCCGGAATGCTGACGGTCAAGATAGCTGAAACGACGGCGATTCAACTCACGAGTGGGATAGATTTTAGCGATCCCGGGTATAGTATTCAGCCACTTCTCTGAGTCCGCCTTAGTGACACCGTAGGGGTAGTAGCTAGATTTACCCTTGCGGTCTTGTGGTTCTGGACGCACAGAAGCAACAATGATATTATTGACCCCCAGACCAGCGATCTCCGCCTGCGCCTTTCGGCTTATACCTTCACCAATCGCTAGTAGCCAAATGACACTTGCGACACCAATGAAGACTCCGAGCGCTGTAAGCAAAGAACGGAGTGGATGAAGCAAAAGGCTCTTCAAACCCATGCGGAGACTTTGGGTGATACCTCCAATCGAAATAGGGATTCCACGCTCGTAGGATGTTCTCTGTTTATTTAAATATTCTTCATCCTTTATCACAGGACGAAGAACTTCGTCGGACTCTATGGCGCCGTCGCGCAAACGCACGATCCTTCGGGCGCGGTTGGCAACCTCTTCTTCGTGAGTAACCATTACAATGGTGCGACCTTGCCCATTTAGTTCCTCAAACAAGTCTAAGATTTCGGCAGTAGTAGAGGTATCGAGGTTCCCAGTAGGCTCATCGGCTAACAAGAACGACGGTTCGTTAACGAGACTACGGGCAATTCCTGCACGCTGTTGTTGTCCTCCAGAAAGTTCGGAAGGTCGGTGCTTCATTCGGTCGGCAATACCCACTTTCTCGGATAGAATCTGGCACTGGTCCGCCTCGTCATTGTGAGAAACACTACCTGCGTAGAGCAAAGAAGCCTTGATATTCTCCACCACCGTCAACTGGGCGATCAGATTGTAGGACTGAAAAACAAATCCGATTTCTCGAGCCCTTAGATCAGCAAGTTCATCATCATCCATATCGGCCACGTTGCGACCACCCAACCAGTAATCCCCAGAAGTAGGCTTGTCCAAGCAACCAAGCAGGTTTAGGAGAGTACTTTTACCTGACCCTGAAGGGCCCATTATGGCTACAAAATCACCTTCAGGCACATCCAAATCTATATCACTAAGAGCTAAAACCGATTCATCTCCCAGTGGGTAGGATTTGCAAAGTCCACATACCCGAAGAGCGAATGAGTCCTCAGCGTTTTCTTGGGTCTTCGCCATGAAACCAACTAGTCTAGGTCTAGCCCCAGAATCAGGAAATTACTCCGAATTCTTCTTAACCTTTTCCTTTTTGAGGAGCGTTACGGGCTCAACATTGTCTGGAGGTTGTGACTTCTTCTTACCTGAGCCAGATCGTTTTTTGGAGCGAGCGTATCCGGATGGATAAGGAGGAAAAACCACCTCTTGTTCATATTGCCTAGGATTCATAGCTACTTGGATCCCGCTCTCAAGGCCTTCCTCGATCACAACAAACTGCTCGTTTGAACTACCAAGCTTTACCGGGCGAGCCTCTAAGGAACTGGCACTGTCACCGACCAAACAGTAAAAACCCTTATTTTTCTCTAAGACTCCCTGGAGAGGAACCTGAAGAACGTCAGAAAGTTGTTCTGCAACGATCGTGACTTCGGAAGTCATGCCTGGGCGGAGTTCAGCTGGAGGATCAATGATCTCTATGGTCGCAGCATACTCCTTGATATGGGCCATGAGATAGTGTCTAGCGGGGAGGGGGTAGTCGCTAATTTCGGTGACCTTTCCATGGAGGGTCATTCGAGCAAAAGCATCCAGTTTAATGGTAGCCTTCTGCCCCAACGAAATACGATCAACTCTCGACTCATTTACCTTTGCCACAACTCGCATCTTTGAAGGATCCGGCAAACGGGCAATTACTTGCTTTTCACGAACGGCCCTACCCTCTTCAATGAGAACTTCCTCCGAGTATTTACCGTTACGGTTTGCATAGACCACTTGACCAGAGCTGGGAGCGAGGATCTCACAATTATCAATCTGCTGCTTAATTTCGGCTACCTTGTCTTTCGCCAGCCCCAAAATTGTCTGGCGTGATTCAAGATCAACCTCAGCGCTTCTTAGCTTAGCCTGCAGTTCGATAAGTTTCTTCTTACGAGTAAGTGTTTGGAGTACATCTAGTTTGGTCTCAGCGACTTCCAATTCCTTTCGAGCCTTTTCAACCGCAAAACGATCAGCTTCAAGTTGCACCTCTGAAATGTAGTCTCTAGCAGCCAGCTTCACGCTAAAGGCAAGAAACTCCTCGGAACGTCTAAGGTTTTCACGAGATACAAACACATCACTCTCATGCTGTTTGACCTCCTGGGGATAAGTGCCGGATTCATACTCTTTCAGGGCCAATTGAGCATTTTCTAAATCAGCCTTGGCTTGAATGAACTTCGATTCCGCATCATTGACGTCAATCTGCTCTTTGAGGAGCTGATTCTGAAGCTCGCTATCGTCAAGTTTGCAAATAAAGTCATCTTTATCCACCCATGTGCCTTCGGGAACGATTTCTAGAATTACCGTGCCACTGGAGTTGCGGGACTTAACCTCACAGATCACATCGACGTTACTGGAGCTTTCAACTTCACCAGGTTCTACGACCTTGAAGATGAATGCGCCCAACTCGACAGGATGAAATAATGATTCATCTGAATTTGAATCGGAATTATTTCCTTTGCCAGAAAAGTACCATACACCGAGTAACAAAAAGAGCACCGCGACTAGACCGCTTTTCCTGAAGCGCCAGAGGCGGGATTTGGATGTTAGGGTGTTTGGTTTGCTGTTCATTAAAAGAATGGGAGGCGAAGGGTAATATCCACGAGTGCGTAAATTACGAATTAAAAGAACGACTACTGAGCCTCGGCAGGATCAAGCCATAGATTCTGGTCGTCTACTCGCATTGTACCTAACTGGAAATCCAGTAGCATTCGCAGAACTTCATAGCCCACCCAAGCTTCAAGAAATTCATTCTGGGCATCGAGCAGGTCTCGCAGTGCGGAAACAAGGTCACGAGCCGTCGTAGCACCAAACTGACCACCTTTGCCAGGTTGTGGAGGTTGATTTAGTCTAAGTCGTGCAAGATCAACCTGATCGATTGCCACCCGCACAGCGGCACGTCTTAATTCAAAATTCAACTGTTCGAGCCTGAGTGTGCGCAAGGTATCTCGAAGTTGAAGCGCAACGGCATCCTCATAGGCAATGTATTTGCGACGAGCACGATCAAAGCGAATCAAAGACTCTCTGTAGGCATTGCGTTCAAGCCTACGCGTTACAGGTGTATCTAAACGAATTCCCCCCTTTAGTAATCCGCGACGGCGATGAAATCTCAAAGGTGATCGGTCGTCGTCACCAGCCTCCAAATCACCAGCAAGAACTAGATCAAAGGAGGACCTCAAGGCATTGCGGTAGAGACCCGTGCGACGCCATTCATCATGAAGGATTGCACGTTCATTCATCCAATCCAAACGATTCTCACGTGCAATGGTCAACGCGCTATCAGCTTCGATATCAGCCGAGACCATGGCCACACCTTCTAATCTTGCCGCAGCCTGGTCCAGAGAAAGTTCAAGTAACAATCCCGAAAGATTTGTGCATAGATCAACAAACTCCTGCCGCACAACAGCCAGTTCTTTTTCTTCAATAGAAACCTCAAGATTAACAATTTCAGGCCATAACCTAGCAAATTCTAGCTTTAACCGGTCATGGTTGGAGTTGAGCCTGTTGCGAGTATCGATCAAAAGATCAACTGAGAAAAGGGAAACATCAAGACCGACATCATTGACTTCAGACCTCTCTTCCAGATTCGACAATTGAAGCTTACGAACCGGAAGACTCTCCTGTAGAGAATTGAGATCTTCCTGCAATCCAACCAGAGCGACCCTAACCCCTTTCTCTAACTCTCGGATACGACTCAGACCTTCCGCAAGAACTTCATTATCGCCTGCGTTATCTGGTGAGCGAACTACGTCTAAGACATCTCCAACAGCGTCCTGAAGTTTGGTTACCTCAGGGTTGACCAATGCAAAACGGTCGAGCACGGGATCTTGTAGGTTGACCTCAAGAGTTGGAGGTAAGCCGAGATCCATCTTGAATCCATCTAACGCAGAAGCTTGCCGAGCTTGTTCTTGGAGAAGACGGCTCTGTGCGTTGAATAGAGCTTGCCTAGCCTGGTCAACCTGAAGGCGATTGTTTATACGTCCGGCCTCAAAAGCAGCTAACAGTTGTGCATGACTATCTCGAAGTCGGGCCACATTCGCCTCTAAATTCCTAATTTGCTGACGATCCTGAAGAAAACCAAGGAAACCGCCTACGCGAGAACCTCCATTACCAGCAATTCCACCCCCAGAGCCCTGAGTTGGTCCAGAGGAAAGTCGCTCTCCTGCCACAACCTCAACATAGTAGCTCTGCTGGTACTGATACATACGACGTAGGTTGGATAAAAATGTACGTTCTGCCTGAGCCAAATCAAACAGAGCCCAAGCTCGTCCTCCTTGCTGTAGAAGGGGTTGAACAAATCGAAAACCTAATAAGCCAGAAGCAGTTTCGCCACTGCCTCCAGAAAGATCCCACAGGAAGGTGTTAGCGAGATTTAGCACAAACTCACCTCCAGTAGCTAGGCCAAGTCGAATCTGAGCGTCGAGAGTTCCTGCAGAATCTTTTCCTGGATTTGAGATCCCATCTTCTCGATTTTCCATATCGATACCCCCACCTGCAAATAAGCGAGGACGAAATAGAAATTGCTCGCCACTTACATCGAGCGCAGAAAGGAAGAGATCTTCTCGACGAAGCTGGAAATCTCTAGAATTCCTAACACCTGTCTCGACGGCTGATCTCATATCCAGAACCACGCGCCCAGATTCATCTGTTGGCAGGGCTTCTAACCATCCTGTATCTTCGAGAAATTCAGGTAAAAGCCAATCGTTCGGAAGTCGGCGACCTGCCAACCTCTCAAGTACAGCAAAAGATGCAGGATCATCCTCCAATTTCGCAAAAGCATCCAATCTGGAATGATCAGGAGGCATCGGGGCCAACGCTGCCTGCTTCCACCTAGGGTCAGAAGCACGAGCTCCCATAATTGCGGCAACTTCCTCATCCGCTTTCTGAGCCTGATGGACAGGATCACAACCCGTCCAAAAGATCATAGATGCCAACAAGGTGATATTGTAATTACTAAGTCGCATGTGTCGTGTGCGGAAGATACAGATAGAGCCCAAGATAGAAATTGGGACTAAATCTGAAATTCACAAAGTGCTAGGACATTTAGATACCCTTAGCAAAACTTAGCTTCATCGAATCCAGAAAGGCTTTTAAACCCCTTACCTCTGCCAAGAGTATAACCCATCTATAAGCAAAAGGTTTCATCAAAACGTTATTCAGAGACCCCGAAATAACTGCTATGAATTTTGAAGACCCAATCGCGGGCAAAAACAAAGGCTAAAAATCAGTTCAAAAGTATGGCTAGGCTGAAAACAGAACACCATCCAACAAGAGACTGAAGGCTACTTTTCTAACATTCACAGTTCGGTTGAATTACTTCTTTCCAATGCAATAAAGGAAACGATAACCACGCAAGAAAAGCTCGTCACCGGCTATCGCAGGAGAGGCATGAAAACGATCCTTTAATGTATTTGTAGCCAAAACTTCAAAATCTCCAGAATGTTTGATCACGAGGGATTTCCCGAAGCGCCCCACAACATAAATCCTTTCATTTGCGCCCACCAATGAGGCGTAGACATTTGAGAGTTCCGGTAGTCGGGTTCGTTCAATCTCTACACTACCATTCTTTGCATTTACACCAGTAAGAATAGCTTGATTGGATTGCAGGAAGTAGAGGCGTTTATCGTAAAGAACCGGAGAAGGAACATAAGGTGTTCCACGATTCAGTTTCCATCGAACTTTGTTCGTGCCGGATAAGTCTCCTGTTTCAGACATCGGCAAAGCGAGTAAAGAGAAACCCTTGTAACCAGTCATGCAATAGACCGTGTCATCCAGTGCAACGGGACATGGGATAGCGTTGTCAGTTAGTCCGGAGCATTCCCAGATGATCTTCCCGTCAGAAATATCGTAGCTAATCACCTTGCCGGGAGTACTAGAATCATTTGGCCTTTGTCTGGATGCAGTGGTAATTATTTGGGTTTTTCCTGCGTGCTCGATGACCAAAGGTGTGGACCATCCATTGCGGGTATTTCGGTTTTTCTTCCATAGGGTTT
>CAJWWL010000071.1 GCA_913048125.1 uncultured Opitutia bacterium
GGTCGCCCAGTCCTTGTACCCGTAGCGGCAGCCGCGGATCGGCTGCTTCTCGCTGAAGGCGCAACCGATCACCGTCACGCCCTTCCACACCACGGCCGTGAAGTGGCCCACGGCCGCGCTGTAGGGCGACCCCGGCATGGGGGCGCCAGGGACGGCGTTCTCGCAGCCATTCTTGAAGTCCTTCGGGCAGTTGTGAACCTCGTCGTACCACATGCCCACGGCCAACTCGACAGAGCCCCGGTCGTCGCCGCTGCTCATCGCCAGGTTCTCGCCCTGCCCCGGCATCTCGCTCGACGGGGGGTGCTTCATCACCTCGAGGCCCCCGATGTACTCCTCGGCCTTCTTGGCCATCAGGCCAACATTTGAAACATTACCCATTGTGGTTACATCAAATGCACCGTTCGCCTTACAGAACTCGATAGTCTCACGGTATACGCCAGCATAAGAGCGGTCAGGGATGACAGCCTTTGTGTCGGTGGGTTGACCATCTGGCCCCCACATGCGACCAGAAGTGCGAATCATGGCAGGCATTGACGCATCTATGATAATGTCGCTTGGAACATGCAGGTTGGTGATCCCTCGGTCAGAGTCCACCATGGCCAACTTTGGGCGCTCTTCATAAATCTTTTTTAAGTCTGCCTCAATTTCTGCTTTCTTGTCTGCAGGGATATTTTCGATCTTGGCGTGTAGGTCCCCAATCCCGTTGTTGGGGTCAATGCCTAGTTCTTCGATTAGGTCGCCGTGTTTTTCAAAGATTTCATCATAGAAAACGCTGACGCAGTGGCCAAAGATAATGGGGTCTGATACCTTCATCATAGTGGCTTTCATGTGAAGAGAGAAAAGGATGCCTTGCTCGCGGGCGTCATCAATTTCACGCGACAGGAACTCTCTCAGTGCGGAACGACTCATCACTGATGCATCGAGGACCTCTCCCTTAAGCATCTCGAGATTTTCCTTTAAGACCTTCGTCGAACCATCTTCAGTAACCAGTTCAATACGGACGGTGCTGTCCTGTTCCATGACATGAGATTTTTCACTGCCGTAGAAGTCGCCATATTCCATGTGGGCGACGTGGGATTTTGAGTCAGAAGTCCACGCACCCATGCTGTGTGGATTCTATTGAGCGTATGCCTTGACTGGAGCGGCTACTCGTCGATCAGAATTACCTTCTCTAAGTACCGGGTTGACCGCAGAGCCAAGAACCTTGGCGTATCGGTCACGTACGGCTTGCTCCTCTGGATTTGATGGTTCTTCCGGAAATGCTGGCACATTGTAGCCATGTGCATTGAGCTCTTCAATTGCAGCGACAAGCTGGGGGATGGAAGCACTTATGTTGGGCAACTTGATAATGTTGGCCTCTGGAGTGGTTGCTAACTGCCCAAGTTCGGAGAGCGCGTCGGGAATGCGCTGGTCTTCATTGAGGTTCTCTGGGAAATTTGCCAGGATGCGACCTGCTAATGAAATGTCCTTGAGTTCAAACTCGACGTTTGCGGGCGAGGCGTAAGCCCGCAAGATAGGGAGCAAGGAATGAGTGGCTAAGGCAGGAGCCTCGTCAGTCTTGGTGTATATGATTTTGGAGGACATTGACATATTCTTTTAAATTTACGGCGCGGGAACGTAGGGATATCGCCCAACACTGCAATCTTGTTTGATAACTCTTTCGCAGTCCCTTTAAACATTGAGCTGAATGAGATTGTCAGACGATGTAATTATTGCTTTCGCTCGAATTATCTTACTATCAGTTTGTTTGATATGAATTCAACTGCTCTAAAGATGGCCCTGCCCATCTACCTTTCATCGATTTTGCTGTGCAACCTTCCTGCTGTCGAATTTGCAAAAGACATCCTTCCCATTCTTGAAGCACGCTGCTTCGACTGTCATGGTCCCGACAAGCAGAAAGCAGGATTGAGACTCGATCGTCGTGCTTCAATGATCCGTGGTGGCGATACCGGTCAACCAACCATAGTTCCCGGCAACTCATCCAAGAGCTTCTTGATCGAAGTGTTAGTTGGTAGCGACCCAGATCTTTCAATGCCTCCTAAAGGCGCCCCGCTCACCGACGACCAAATCAGTCTCTTTAAAAAATGGATTGATAAGGGAGCTGTTTGGCCAGGCCAAATGGATGAAGTTGCCGAGGAAGAGGTAAAACACTGGTCTTTCCTTCCTGTGATACGACCTGATGTTCCTCCGGGAGCATCCAATCCTGTGGACGCTTTTCTCAATCGCCGCCTAAATGAAGCTGGCGTAAAGCCCAACGGATCTGCAGATGCGAGATCGCTCATTAGGCGGGCTTCAGTGATACTTACAGGTCTCCAACCTAAGCCTGAACGCGTCTCTACATTTATCCGCAAATTTCGAGTTGATTCAGAATCGGCGTACCTTGAACTGGTGGAGGAGTTGCTTGCATCTCCTCACTTCGGTGAACGCTGGGCACAACATTGGTTGGATGTCATTCGTTGGGCAGAGTCCAATGGTTCAGAGGCAAATCTTTACCGTAAGAACGCTTGGGTCTACCGGGATTATGTGGCTCGGGCATTCAACCGTGATCTGCCCTACGACCAATTTGTAAGAGAGCAAATCGCTGGTGACTCCCTCGGTGCTGGTGACGCAACTGGTTTCCTCGTTGCTGGGCCCCATGTTCCTGCTGCTACTGTGGGACGCGAGCCCTCTGCGATTCGTCAGGCTCGAGCCGACAGAATGGATGAGATCATGCAAACTGTTGGTGCTTCAGTAATGGGCGTTACCATGAGTTGCGCTCGATGCCATAACCACAAATTCGATCCAATTTCCATCCAGGACTATTATTCCATGACTGGCGTGTTCCAAGACATAGAATTTGGCGGTCGCTTCCCAGAACTCGCCAAGGATCATCCGCGTCGTCAGCGTAGCGACGCCATTTGGTCGGAGATTGCCAAGCACAGAAAGAAACTACGCCACTTTGGCCATTGGGAAGAGAACTGGGGGTCTTTCAGGGAACTACATTTCCCCCCTTTTACCACCCGTGCGGTGCGCATTCTGTTCAAGTCGAATTACGTCAGTTTGGACGAACTCGAGGTTATGGGCCCGACTGGTTCTGTTGAGAATTATGCCCTCAACAGCAAAGGTGCAAAAGTTTCAGGTTTTCCCGAAAAGGGATCCGAGGGGAGGAATCCCATCGGGCGTGTCAATGACGGTAATTACGGGACCATGGCTTGGAGAGGAAAAGGCGATGGAAAGAAAAAACCTTTCGTACAATATGATTTCAACGAGGACAAGGTCGTGGCCCGCTTGAGATTGAGCAGCAATCGAGAGTATTTCAATGACACTGACTACTTGGTGCAAAAACCAAACCTTCCCCGATACGAGTTCGACCTTCACTATCTTAAGGATGACGGATCTTGGCAGCCTTGGACTGGTACTTGGTATGCCAACAAGAAAATGGCTGAAATGCATCCCGGACGCAAAGAGATCCTAGAAAACATTCAAAAAGAAATCGATAGCCTTGCTGAGGAAGGCCCTAAACCAAGTTTTGTGGGTCGTTTCGTTCCCCCCGTTGTGACCCGCGTTCTTCATCGGGGGAGCCCAGAAAGCCCACGTGATGAGGTTATGCCTGGCGGTCCAAAAGTTCTTGGAGGGGAACTCAACCTTACTGGCAAGTCATCAGGTGCCAAACGAAGGCTAGAGTTTGCAAAGTGGATCAGTAGTCGTGACAACCCATTAACTTCCAGGGTTATGGTGAACCGAGTATGGCATCATGTCTTTGGCTCTGGCATTGTACCTACCACCAGCGACTTTGGACGTGCTGGTGCTCAACCAACCCACCCTGAACTTTTGGACTGGTTGGCATCAGAGTTCGCTTTGCCAATTCGTAGCAACGCCTCTTCATGGTCCGTCAAAGACTTGCTTCGATTAATTCTACATTCAGATGCATTCAAGCGGTCCAGTCTGCCGAATACCGCATCTCTAAAGTCTGATGCCAACTCAGCATTACTCTGGAGGTTTCCTCCGCGTCGAGTGTCTGCGGAAGTTATTCGTGACGGGATCCTTCAGGCGTCAGGAAAACTGGATACAACGGTAGGTGGACGAAGTTACCGTATCCACAACGTTAAGAAGACCTACGCTCAATGGGAGGTTATCGATAATCACGGTCCTCACACCTGGCGCCGGATGCTTTACCAAGAACGAATGCGCCGTGTGGACGACAAAATGTTTACTGCGTTTGATTTCCCGGATTGTGGGCAAGTAAGGGCTAAGCGTCCGGTCTCGACGACTCCTCTGCAAGCGCTCAATCTCATGAACAGCAACTTTGTTGTGGAGCAATCCTCCTTTATCGCCGAAAGAGCAAAATTAGAGACTAAAGGAAAAGGAATGAACGCTGCCGTTCGTCGTGCTTTTGCATTGCTGCTATCTCGGCAACCTGACTCGGGCGAAATGACTGCAGCAAAGAAGATTGCCCAAGAACGTGGATTGAAAGTGGTTTGCAGAAGTCTGATTAACTCCAACGAATTCGCGTTTCTACCCTGATGCGGACGTTAATAAATACCTTCCTTTTCGGTCTTGGTTTGTTGGTCTGCAGTTTTTGCGGTCTCTTTGGTACAACAAATGTTCTATTCATAATCGTTGATGATTTGAACGACATGCCACTGCATCCAAGTGGTAAACCTTTTGTTCCAACGCCAAACTTTGACCGTCTGGCTGAAAGGGGAGTGAGTTTTGTCAATGCCCACTGCAATGACCCTATTTGTGCGCCCTCGAGATCCAGCATGATGACAGGTCTATATCCCCAGACCTCAAGTTTGTATTGGTTTGAGGATTATCGTCAAAATGCTATCCTCGGAAAGTCTGTAACTCTCACCGAGCACTTGTTTAACAACGGATACAGCGTCTATGGAGTTGGCAAGGTGTACCACGGAAACCAAGACCCGATGGAGTTCTACACCGAGCGCGGTGCACGTGGAAATATTGGACCTTGGCCATGGGATGGTCGAAAAGAAACCAAGCGAGGTCTGATTCCCCATCCGCAACAAATGTTTTTCTATGCAGACGACGCCGATCCAGATATGGACTACAAATGGGAGCATACCTTTGGGCCTTTAACCATGGTGCCCGAGTATGCTCCTGAGCCTGCTAACGGTATACCAGGTTATCGAGGTTGGAGGCTGTCTGGCGAACCCTGGAGATATGTTTCCGACGAAGACCGAGATCCGATGCCTGATGAATCTCATGCTGCCTGGACCGCAAAGATCCTGAGCCAAAAACATCAGGACAAACCCTTTGCCATCTTCACTGGTTTTAGTCGCACGCACACTCCTCTATACGCCCCCAAAAAATATTTTGACCAGTTCCCTCTAGATGAAATCGAAGTTCCCAAATGCTACAAAGAAGGCGACCTAGATGATTGTGCTCCCAGTCTCGCCAATACCAGCCTTTACGCCTTTCGCCGGTACCAAATGCTCCTCAAGCACAAAGATCGCCCGAAACTTTTCAAGGAATGGCTACAGGCTTACATGGCTTGCGTGTCTTTCATCGACGAGCAGGTCGGCACTGTCCTCGACGCCTTGGAATCTAGTCCGCACGCTAACAACACAACAGTCATTCTAACTAGTGACCATGGTTTTCATGTCGGTGGTAAGGAATCCCTGTACAAACAAACCCTTTGGGATAGCGGTACACGAATCCCCTTCATTGTGGCTGGTCTTGAGGGAATGCCAAAGGGCGCGGTTTGCGAAAAACCAATTTCACTCATTGATGTGTATCCTACCTTGATCGACTTATGCAGATTGCCGAAAGATCCGCATCGAGGTCGTTCCAACTATCCACTTGATGGGCACAGTATCAAGTCTCTGCTGCTAGATCCAAGTGGTGAATGGGATGGGCCAGACGTTGCCATTACGGCACTTCCGGGCAAAGATCACAGCCAGCACCGTCAGCATATTGGTACGCTTTACCCTCATTTTTCAGTTCGTTCCAAAGATTGGCGCTACAGCCTTACCTCCGATGGTCATGAGGAACTTTACCATTACCCAACAGATCCGTACGAGTTTACGAACCTGGCAAGCATTGCCGCGCATGCGGACACGAAGTTGAATTTAAGGAAACAGCTTATTTCCATGAGAGATGGTGATAATTGGCACACTCTCAAAAAACTGCCCAAGAAGAAACTCCTCGCCTTTGAACTTACAGGTGAAGTCAAGGGCGATGCTCATTTTCAGCTTGGTGATACTTCATTGGCAAAAGTTCAAAGCCGCAAGTGGTCACCCATTCGTATTCGTGTCGCTGGCAGGCGAAGTCAGGTTTGGTTGAACAACCGAGTCACTTCAGACGCTAGCTTCTCAACTGATATTCTTTCCGGGTTCCTAACGTGTACCAGTAAAAACCTACGTAAAATCCGTCTTCGAGAAATTTAAACCATGCATGATCAATCAGAACACGTTTCTCCTCTGGGTCGTGACCTTTTGAGTCGCCGAAACTTTTTAAGCCAGGCTGGCACTAGCATGGGCGCCTTGGGTCTAGCCAAGCTACTTTCTGCTGACAAGTTGCTTGGTTCTGGTGACGACCCAACTGCCTTCAGTGGCAAACAACCGATACGGCCAGATATAGATCCCAACAACCCTTACGCTTCACGACCACCTCACAATTCAGTCCCAGCTAAAAATGTACTGGTGATTTTTTGCCCTGGAGCAGTCAGTCATGTTGACACATTTGACTACAAACCTGCCCTTGCGAAGCTTCATGGTAAGCCTGCTCCTTTTGCACCAGCAGTCACATTCGAGGGGCCGCCAGGAAATTGTGCCAAACCTTTCTGGGATTTTAAGGCTCGCGGTCAGAGTGGTAAAATGACCTCTGAACTCCTCCCTAAACTGGGCGCCCTAGCTGATGATTTTTGCTTCATTCATTCTCTTCACACCCAGACAAGTGCCCACCCACAGGGTGAGAATTTTCTTCACACGGGCTTCACAATGGAAGGCTTTCCATCCTTCGGTGCCTGGGCAACTTATGCACTTGGTTCCGAAAACTCCGAGTTGCCAGCATTTATAGCTATCAATGACCCACGAGGCTTTGCTCGTTCTGGTAAGAATAATTTTGGCAATGGCTTTTTGCCTGCTGCTTTTCAGGGGACCGACTTCAACTCAAAAAATCCTCCAGCCAATCTTTCACGCCCGGACTCCTACTCATCTGCTGATGACAGGGCGACTAATGACTTGTTAGCCCGCCTCAATGGTAAGCACATGGAGCGTTATCCTGAAGATGCGAATCTTGCCGCTCGTATTGCAAGTTACGAATTGGCCGGTCGAATGCAGACTTCCGTACCGGAGTTGATGGATGTCTCCAATGAACCGATATCTATTCAAAAGGAGTATGGGACCGATACAGGAACCGATCTAAAGCGCGAGTACGCCAAGAACTGTATTCTTGCGCGTCGCCTTATTGAGAGAGGTGTACGTGTTGTGCAATTATTCAACGGAAGCGATCCATCTGGCGGGAACGGGATCACCAACTGGGACTCCCATTCCAATATTCTGAAGACCCATGCGATGCAGGCAGAGATCATGGACCAACCAACTGCCGCTCTCATTCATGATCTCAAACGTCGTGGATTACTTGAAGACACCCTTGTCGTATGGTGCACGGAGTTTGGTCGGATGCCTTTCTTGCAAAGCAACGGCTCTGGTCGTGACCACAACCCAGATGCGTTTACCTGCTTTCTCGCTGGTGCTGGAGTAAAGGCTGGCCACAGTCATGGAGAGAGCGATGAGTTCGGCTTTAAATCAGTCAAGGACCGGGTGAGTGTCTATGACTTCAACGCCACTATCCTGCATCTCATGGGGTTGGATCACGAACGCCTGTCCTTTTATCATAACGGACTCGAACGTCGGTTAACCAATGTTCACGGACATGTTGTACATGACGTGATTGCTTAATCTTCTGACCTCGATGAGCAAAAAGGTCTTAATCATCTTCGGCGATGCTGCTGAAACCGTAGATACTCTCTACCCCTACTTTCGCCTTATTGAAGAAGGCTACGAGCCCGTATTGGCTGCACCTGAAAAGCGTGAGTATCAGATGGTCATGCATCAGGTGAAGCCCGGCTGGACAATCACCCGAGAGTGGGAGGGGTATTCCATGCCGGCAGAAATCGCGTTCAATGACATCGATCCTTCGGAGTACCTCGGCATCTTCTTCAGTGGCGGTCGAGCACCTGAGTACATTCGCGAGGACGAAGATCTGTTGCGCATCACCCGGTACTTTTTTGAAAAAAATGCCCCGATTGCCAGTGTTTGCCACGGCGTGGAAATTCCAGCTCGTGCTGATTGCGTTCGAGGACGCCGTATGGCAACCGTACCCAAGTGTAAATTTGATCTCGAAGTCTGTGGCGGTATTTTTGTGGATGAACCTTGCGTGGTCGATGGCAACCTAGTTAGTGGTCGCACTTTCTGGGATCATGGACATTACATGGGTGAGTGGATAAAACTCCTTAATCAAGTGTGCAATGAGCAGTAAAACTACTTTTGGCCGAAGGCATTTTCTCTCAGGACTCGGTGTATCACTAGCCTTGCCTTGGTTTGAGAGTGCGGCAAAAAAAGAGGATCCCCGAAATAGGCGTTTGGTCTGTGTGGGCAATCATCTTGGTTTCTATCCTGGGAACTTTTTTCCTGAAGAAGCTGGTAAAGATTATGTTCCCACAGCAACACTGAAGCCCTTAGCTTCACATCGAGAAGAGTTTACAGTTTTTTCGCATCTGGATCACGGACTTAATGGGGGGCATAGGGCGGTCCAAGGGTTTCTTACCAGTATCAGAAAGGAGGAAGCTGCTGGATTTCCTGAGAAAAACATCTCGCTGGACCAAGCTGCTGCTGAGCATGTTGGGAGTTCCACGCGTTTCCCCTCCATCAATACTGGCATCGTCAATGGTACAGACATGTGCTGGACCCGAGCAGGAGTTCATGTGCCACCGGTCAACAATCCTGCAACTCTCTTCCGCGCTCTTTTCGTGAATTCACCTCAGGGTGAACGTCACATCGAGCGTGCACGCCTCAGGCATCGTGGTAGTGTTCTTGACGCTTTGCGCGAATCTGCCGGTGCTTTAAATCGAACGCTCAATGTCGCTGATCGTAACAAATTAGAACAATACCTCACTTCGGTACGTGATGTGGAGCAACGACTACAGATGTCACAGGAATGGCTTGATCGCCCTAAACCTCAGTCTCCAATCGAAGAGGTTTTGGATGAGGAACGGCAACACATTGACGAAGTTGCCCTGTTCTATGATTTGATGGCACTTGCCCTTCAGACTGATTCTACACGTGTTACCACCTTGGAAACAGGTATGGGCTTTCGCACTTCTGAACTAGACCTGGATAGCTACCACGGGATCTCACATCATGGAAAGTCACCTGACAGGATTGATCAGTTGAAAGTCATTGAATCCTTCCTGACCGCAAGGCTGAGTGGATTTATTGATCGCCTGAAAGAAGCGCAGATCTTTGATGAAACCCTGATTGTATTTGGAAGTGGTATGAGTGATGCCTCTAGCCACAGCAATCGCAACCTTCCCGTTCTCTTGGCTGGTGGTGATTTCAATCATCAGGGACATGTGGTTTGTCCTGTTGACGCGCACAAGCGTGTGCCGCTGGCTAACCTCTGGTTGTCCGTGCTGAATTGGTTTGGCGCTGAGGCAGAAAACTTTGGAAGAAGCACGGGTACTTTTTCTCCTATGAAAATCGGATAATTCTGCCGTGAGGAGGGTTTTAAATTCTTTTCTCTTTCTGTTATCAGGCTTAATCGTTAATGCGGATGTGCAGACTGCAGATTTCCTGAACCAATACTGTGTCCGTTGTCATGGGCAGAATAAGCAAAAAGCCGATCGTCGATTTGATACGCTTCCGGCGCAGATCAAGAAGCTTAGCGATTTAGAGCGTTATCAGGAAATTGTTGACCAGTTGAACCTCGGTGACATGCCGCCCGATGATGAAGATCAGCCATCGAAGGTTGAACGTAAATCGGTCATAGAGCACTTAACCTCTCAGATTGCAGAAGCTCGTATTGCACTTAGTGACTCCAGTGGTCACAGTGTACTTCGACGTTTAAACTCGTGGGAGTACCGACATACAATTGGAGAATTGATGGGGCTAAACGTTGATGTTTGGAATCCAGCAGAAGATTTTCCTGAAGACGTGAAGGTTCATGGCTTTGACAATAACGGAGCCGCACTCGTTACTTCCGGCCGATTAATGGACAAATATTTTGCTTCTGCCGAAGAAGCTGTATCGCGTGCAACTCAATTTGGCGAACGCCCAGTCTCAAAGAGATATGTCCAGAAGAGTCCTTACTACTTCAAAGGCAACGAGTCTAAAGGCTTACCGAAGTTGTTTCAGACAGGCCGTTTTCGTTTTGTGCCTGAAACGCCCTACACAGACTTGTACGGTCGTCACTACCGCGGTGGCCATATTGGATTTTTGCCGCTTTATCGTCAGGGCGGTGTGACCCACAGCGGTATCTACACGATCCGTGTGCGGGCAGCAGCTGTTGGGCGTGTTCATCACTATGGCAAAGCGCTTGGGGACTTTCGCAATGGTGATCCCTTAGTCATGGAAATTGCGGCTGTCGATCGCCGCGGCAGTGTAACGAGCACTGGCAATGTTTCCAAAATGACATCCTTAGCACGCGTCGAACTGACTAACGAGGAGCCCGAATGGTTTGAGTGGAAGGTTTTTATTGAAGCTGGGTATGAACCAGAAGTGCGCTTTCGTAACGGGCCCATGGCTGCGAAAAGGATGGTCCGCGTATTGACCTCACTCGCTGCGGATAAACCTGAGTTCAAACCCTTCGTTGACATGAAAGCAGGTACTGAGAAAGGACACGGCGTCCTCAAAGCCTACAAGGGTCCTCGACTACGCATTTGGGAAATCGATGTGGAAGGCCCGCACGTAGATACTTGGCCAGCTGCTGGTCATCTCACTCTGTATGGGAATCTGAGATCTGGTGAGCTCACTATAGAAAACATCAGACAGCGTCTTAGATCTTTTGCTGAAAAAGCCTTTCGCAGAGCACCGGTTACAGGCGAGCTGGAGCCGGTTCAAAAGCTTGTGTCGCAAAAAATTAACGACGGTATGGCGCCTCTGGAAGCCCTTAAGTTGGGATTTCAATCCATCCTCTGCTCGCCCGGTTTTTTATATCTAAATTTAGGTGAGGGTGAGCTGAATGAATATGCCCTCGCATCTCGCCTTTCTTATTTTCTTTGGTCTTCTCCTCCTGATGATACTCTTCTGGATTTGGCTCGCAATCGATCGTTGCGAGCTTGTCTATCATCACAGGTCAAAAGAATGCTCGCCGACTCTAGGTCGGATCGATTCGTCAGGCACTTTGTGCGGAGTTGGTTGGACTTGGACAACATAGGTTCCATGCCACCTTCTCAAGATTTCTTAGTGTACTATCGGGATAACTTGGAGTCTGCGATGCGTGACGAGACGGAAACATTCTTCCGGCATGTACTCGATAACAATCTTCCACCCCGAGAATTTCTTGATGCCAATTACTCCTTCCTGAACCGGGAGCTCGCATTACACTACGGAATTCAAGGCGTAGAGGGAAACAAGCTTCGGCGTGTCTCTCTTAGTGGTTCTTCCCGAGGTGGACTTCTGGGTCATGGTGCATTTCTTACCGCCTCGGCCAATGGGGTAGATACCTCGCCTGTTGTCCGAGGTATTTACGTTCTTGAAAAAATTCTTGGCTATACTCCGCCACCACCTCCGCCGGATGTACCTGCAGTAGAACCAGACATTCGCAATGCGACTACAATTCGAGACCTACTTGCCAAGCATCGTGAGGTTTCGACTTGCGCGTCCTGCCATAGAAAGATTGATCCACTCGGATTCGCTTTAGAAAACTATGACGCCATTGGTGGTTGGCGCTCTGAATATGGCCGAAAACTACCTATTGATGCATCCGGTAGACTGCCCAGTGGTGAGGACTTCGATACTCCAGTTGAGTTTCGAGATTTAATCAGTTCCCAGCATAAAAAGTTTACCCATGCCTTAGCTGAGAAGCTTCTCAGTTACGCGTTGGGAAGAGAATTGATTGCTCTGGATCGTCCGTACATTGACGCCATCACTGATCGAATGAAACTCCCTGATGCAGGCTTCCGCGACTTACTCGAAGCCGTCGTGCTTAGCGAGGCATTCCTATCGAACTAATTCGCTGAGTTTCAGTGATGGGCTCTGCTTATCCTATTCTCTTCTTAGAGGTGTTTAATTTGTAGTTCTACTTCTTGGCCTCACTCTAGATTTAGAGTCAAAGAATTTCGGATCAGCTCAAACCCTGCTTTTGCTTTTTGCAGGTCTTCTTTTGCGATCTGGGTGGTTATAAGGCATACATGATTCCCAGTTTTTTTTCGGTAGAACTTACAGGTATGTGAAACTTTTTGCCCCAGTAATGAGATATCGAAATCAAAATGTACGATCTCATACCCTTCCTGTTCTATTACCTGACTCATTTTACCTACGCTCACTTTACTGGGAGAGTTCCCTGAAATGCCTTCAGCAAATTCTTTGGCATATGTAGAAATGTCATTAGCCAGACTATCGGGGTAAACGCTTATGACCACGAGAGCACTTCCAGGGGATTCAATCGTCACTTGTCTAATGCCCGACAGATCTAATACATCACTTTTGTTCCAGTTAGCCGGGTATTCAAATTTAAGACCCTTCTCATTATATTTTGAAGGTGTATCAATTTGGGGCTTCGGTTCGGAAAGTCCCAGAGAAACTCCTCCACATGCGGTCAAGGAAAGTACCATAAGGGACAGGGTGTAGTTTTTTATTTTCTGCTCCATGCGTGGTTAAAGTTCAGTTTCGCTTTTTGTAGCTACGATTTTCAAATAGTTATGAACAATACTATTTGCCGAATCGAGGCACTCTTTCGCAATTCAGTTGCGAATCAGTCATCTTGTCCTCATCTGATTACTCTCTTGCATATTCTACTGTGGCGTCCAACTGCTTTCTCTCTGTGCGTTTATTTTCATTATTCTTCTGCTTGTCTTGCTCCCTTCTGATTCCCTCCAAAGCAGAACGGTGTAGACCCAACATAATGCTGCTCTTCGTAGATGATATGGGTTATTCAGATTTGGGATGCTACGGGGGTGAGATCAAGACGCCTCATCTCGATCAATTAGCTAGGAATGGAATCCGTTATACCCAGGCCTATAACACTTCAAAGTGCTGGACCTCACGCATCAGTCTTCTGACCGGACAGTACCATCACCGTTCAGATCGCGACTTCAGCGATACAGCCTTGGTCGGGGAGGTCCTAAAGCCTGCGGGTTATCGGACCTGGTGGTCTGGTAAACACCATGCATCTTTCAATCCTCACAATCGAGGCTTTGATCATTTCTCTGGTTTTCTTGGTGGCGCTATCAACTTCTGGAACCCGGGAGGCAAGGCCCGACCGGGAGAAGAAGAACCGGGTTGGCGAGCGGTCTACACCTGGGCATTCGATGAGCGCGAGGTGAAGCCCTACGTGCCGGATCCTTCCTTTTACGCAACAGATA
>CAJWWL010000072.1 GCA_913048125.1 uncultured Opitutia bacterium
CGTCCATCGTCATGATGGTGTGGGTTGTTATGTTGATCAACCGCTTGATGCATGTGAATGGCCTTTTTCTTAAGCTCCTCTGCAAGATCGTGCATTCCTGCAGAATGTAGGTTTTCGATGGCAACGCGAAGATGGTGAAGGCGTCTTTCGTGTTCTTCTCGTTTTCCCCTTTCACCACGTTGGCGGTTATGATTTCGACTGTATTCTTGAAGGTGCTGAAAGTGCTTGTGAACTTCTTCGAGATGGTGGCGCATTTTATTAGCCTCCTCTTTTTTGCCAGCGCGTTCCAGGGTGGCAATTTGACGCTTTAGGTAATCTGCTTTTTTTTGCAGCCCTTTTGCTTTCTCACGTATTTCTACTTGGTGATGATCTCTGTGTTCCTCGTGTGCATTTTCATGGGTGTTATGGCCATTTTTAACACGTTCAATGATGTGGTGAACTTCTCGTAGATGCCCACGAAGTTTTTCTGCGTGCTCGACCTTGCCGTGCTTTTCGCTTAATTCGATTTCCTTGCGTAAATGGTTAGCTTTGGCTTCTAGATGGTGGAGTTTCACCTTGTCGTGCTCGCCATCCTGACGGCGTTCGCGTTCAGAATGCTCACGGTGGTGTTCACCATGGCCATGCTTCTTGGGATTACTGCCTCTTTCATGCCGTTCGCGATGTTCGTGTTCGCCATCGCGGGCGATTAGGGGAAAGCTAACTACCATTGCTGTTAGCAGGAAGGTCGGGATCCAGTATTTCATAGCGGGGAGTTTTCTGGGTTATAGTTTTGGGGATACAATCAAATCATTGCCTTAAGATAGGCCTTTGAGCAATAATTATTTATACACAATCTGGTTTGGCCTCAGGTAGTTTATATCTTGCAAGCGCTTAAATTACGGATAATGTTTAATCGTTTTCCCCTAAGCCCAAAATTGTTGTTTAATTTGATCCGTTATCTCCTGCTTATCCTTGCTGGGACCTCATACATTTACGGAGGCCTATTGCACCGTTACAGTTTTGAAGGTACTGACTCTGAAGTAGTTGATTCGGTTGGAGGCAAGGACGGCTCGTTTCATGGTGGTGCCAAACTCAAGGGCACTGGCTACTTGGATTTGGACGGTGTTAATGACTTCGTTGAACTTCCTCCTGGTATCCTTGGTGAAACTGGTAGTGTTACCTTTGAGACTTGGACGATTTGGAAGGGACCCTCCAGTTCGAGTTGGCAGAATCTATTTCACTTTTCAGAGTCGGATCTCAAGTACCTTTACTTGACGCCTCGTACTGGAACGGGCTCCAAGCACGTACGCTTTGGTATTTCATCTGGTGGTTCTGAAAAACGAGTTGATGGTCTCGATCAGCTGAAGGGAGACGGAAGCCAGGTCAATTACCTGGCACTCGTATACGATGGGGAGTTAGGCCAGATGAGCTTTTATCTAGATGGAGAATTTCAGAAAACTGCTTCTACAACAGTTGATCTTAAGGCAATCACTCCAGTAAATCGATGGCTGGGCAAGTCGGTCTACACTTGGGCTCCCAATTACAAGGGGCAAATCCATGAATTCCGCATCCACGATGGCGCTCTTTCGGCTGAAAAAATTAAGACTAGCTTTGAGTTCGGCCCTGACGAACTTCCCGGACCACGAATAAAGAGTTTCACTACTAGTCAGTCGATTGTGCGATCAGGCGAAAAGGTGACCCTGACCTATGAATGCGAAGACCCTACTGCATCCCTGTCCTTGGAGCCAGGAAACCTACTGCTTACATCAGGGGCGGGGAGTGCGGCAGTTACCATTGAGGCCAGCACACGCTATGTCCTAAGAGCGGAGAATGGTGACGGTGTTCGTACTGAAGCCTTGGAAGTGATTGTCGATGACCGGCCTGAAATTCGTTCCTTCAAGGTGAACCCTGATACTGTTGGGGAGGGTCAGCCTGTTACACTTAGCTGGGATGTCGCGTATGCAGATTTAGTAAAAATTGACAATGGGGCGCCAGCTATCTCAGGAGAGCAGGGGAGTATACAGGTTGTGCCCACAACTAGTACCCGCTTTACCCTGACTGCACTTAATGCCGCTGGCCAGACATCTGCCTTCGTCCGTGTCTCAGTTCGCGGCACAAATGAAGTCGTTATAAATGAAATTCACTACGATCCAGATTCACCTACCACTCTTACCGAGTTCATTGAACTCTATAACCACGGACTGACCGATGTGGACCTCTCTGGCTGGAGGTTCTCGGCTGGACTTGATTATGTTTTCGATGAGGGTTCTACGCTGCCAAAGGGAAGCTATCTAATCCTTGCGCAAGACAGGGCGCACTTTTTTGCTAAGTTCAAAAAAAATCCTTTCGGCCAGTTTTCAAGCGGCCGGCTATCCAATGAAGGTGAGCGCATAACACTCCGTGACGCCGTTGGTAACAAAATCGACGAAGTGGAGTATAAGTCTGAGTTTCCTTGGCCAATTTCTCCTGCGGGTCGTGGACCCTCTATGGAGTTAATCAATCCCTCTTTAGACAATAACCTTGCGGGGAGTTGGCGCCCCTCCAGTCAGCCCACCCCGGGTGATCGCAATTCAGTCTACTCAGATAATGCTCCTCCGCAAATTCGCCAGGTTCGCCATTTGCCAAAGCAACCTCGGGACTACGAGCAAACTGTCATTCGAGCCAAGATCACAGATCCTGATCTAATTGATTCAGTCGAACTCCTCTATCAGGTCGTGAGTCCGGGACAGTACTTTGGGGCCTATCAGCCAAAGTCTTACAATGACATCTTAAATAAGCCCGACGACCCGCATTCTGCTAACTCCGCCTTCGAAGCTGCCGGAAGCTGGACCACCCTTCCAATGAAGTTGGATGCTGAGGTTGGTGAATCAATTTACACCGCGACTATTCCTTCACAAGTCAATCGTAGTCTTGTTCGTTATCGAATAAAAGCGATCGATCGAGAGGGTGCCTCGGTGCGCGTGCCCTATCCAGATGACCCTTCGCTAAACTTCGCTTATTTTGTTTACAATGGCGTTCCTGACTACGTTGCCTCTACACGCTCTGTGCATCCAGAGGGTGCAGGACACGTTTACCCCAGCTCCGTCATGACGAGTCTCCCAGTTTACCACCTTATTACTGGCTCTAGCGAATACACCCAGTGCTATGCTTATTCCGGCAACAAGATTCCGAAGAATAATAAGCCTTCTCGCAGTGCCTTCCACTGGTATGGGACGTTTGTCTACGAGGGCGTAGTTTACGACCATATTAAGTACCGCCTCCGTCAAGCCAACGACCGTTACAGCAATATCGCGGGTAAGCGAAGTATGCGTTTTCGTTTCAATCGAGGGCATCTATTGCAGGCCCGTAGTCTAAGTGGTAAAAAACTTCCCTACAAGGTTCGAACCATTAACACCGGCAAAATGTTCGACAACAAGGACGTCGGCAACTTCGGCCTCACAGAAACAATGAACTCCCTGCTTTGGAATATGACGGAAGTTCCTGCGCCCCATACGTGGTGGTTCCATTTTCGTGTTGTCAGTACTCAGCAAGAACAGTCCGATCAGTATCACGGTGACTTCCAGGGCTATCATCTGGTTTTCGAGAACTACGATCCTACCTTCATTAAGACACACCGCCTTCCAGATGGTAATCTTTACAAACTCAAAGACGGTATCTTTGATGGTAGCCTTCTAAAACGCCACCAAGGTTCACGCTCGGTCACTGATGATTCCGATTTTCAGAATATTCGCCGCAACCTCAGGCCCGAGCGCTCTGATGAATGGCTCAATAA
The DNA here is from genome assembly GCA_913048125.1 of uncultured Opitutia bacterium. GTDB lineage: Bacteria > Verrucomicrobiota > Verrucomicrobiia > Opitutales > JABJCN01 > JABJCN01. The sequence continues at coordinate 3,752 of CAJWWL010000072.1, forward strand.
CAACGTTAATTATGACAAGGCCTATCGCTACCATACCGTCAATGAGGCGGTTCGTCACTTTGATGTTCAGCCACGAGACTCTCATTCCAAAAATCGTGCATGGTTCTTCGCGCCTCATCCCGAAAACCATCTTGGGAGGCTCTGGACTTTGCCTTGGGATTCTGATGCGAGTTGGGGGCCAAACTGGGGCAGTGGTATAGACTACTCACACAACGCTGCTATCATTGCCAATGGGGGGAAACCCGATTTTGTCCGTGATTACAGGAACTTTATCCGTGAGTTCCGAGACCTACTCTGGACGGAAGAGGTGATTAATCCACTTATGGATCGTCTTGCCGACAGAATTCGTGAATTCGTTCCCGCTGATAGAGATCGCTGGAAAGACGCCCCAGCAAGTGTTGGTCGCCAAGACTTTGGTTCTATGGAGTGGAAACTTCAGGACATGAAAAATTTTGCCTTTGTTGGCTGGTCAGGACAGGGCGGGCCTGATGTCCCTGCAGGTGGTCGCGCCAAGCGTCTTGATGATCTGGCACGTGATAGCGCAATACCTCGCACCCCTACTTTGACTTACTCAGGACCAGCTGGACAGCCTCTCGATAGAATCCAATTGAAGAGTACGGACTTTAGTGACCCTCAGGGCGATAACACTTTTGACGCGATCCAGTGGCGTATCGCTGAGTTTGCGCCCATGGAGGTTCCCGACCTAATCTCTGGAAATAAGCCGCGGATGGAATGGTTTCCAGATTGGGACTCCGGGTTTCTCGATACTTTTTCAGATACCATTCAAGTGCCAGCCCGAACTCTAGAGCAAGGTTCAACATACCGCGCAAGAGTCCGACACAAAGACAACACTGGTCGTTGGAGCCACTGGTCTGCTCCTGTAGAAATTATTCCCGGCGCGCCTGCCACCCTCTCTGAGCTCCAGCGCAACCTTGCTATCACAGAAATTCATTATGCACCGAGCGCTCCCACCGCGGCAGAGAATGCAGCTGGTTTCTCAAGCTCTGACTTTGAGTTTGTAGAGGTCAAGAACGTGGGTTCATCTGTGCTAGACCTATCAGATGTACGTTTCACAAAGGGCGTTGACTTTGACTTTGCACCTGGCACTCAGCTTCCCCCTGGAGGTATTCTACTTGTTGTGGGACATCAGACAGCCTTTGAATCTCGCTATGGCAATGGCCACCCTGTGGCTGGAGTCTTCACAGGCAATCTGGCAAATGGAGGTGAAAATATAAAGCTTACCTTAGGTCCTGGAACGGCTATCCATGAAGTGAACTATGACAACAAGTCTCCTTGGCCTGTGCAGGCTGGACACTCACTCGTTCTAGTGCCTCTGGCTCCCGGTACTAACCACGCAAATCCGGTATCTTGGAAGGCTTCCGGTGAGGTGGGTGGTACGCCGGGAATCGACGAAACCTTTGTTGTCTCTGACCCCAAAGTTAGGATCACCGAGTTTATGGCGATAAATAGCTCTTCCTACAAAGATAGCGCTGGAGGTTCACCAGATTGGGTGGAACTATTCAATCCAGCTGGCACTCCTGCAGATCTTTCTGGTTGGGCTCTAACGGATGACCCTCGTGAGCCTGCCCTCTGGAAGTTTCCTGAAAATACAGTTCTTGAGCCAGGTTCTCGCATCATCGTTTTCGCATCTGGTCGCGAAACCTTCCCTGCACAGGAACTTCATGCAAATTTTAAGCTTGGTGGCTCAAAGGGTGGTTTTCTAGCACTCACTAATCCTGCTGGAGATATGGTACAGATGTTTCACGATCATCCGGCTCAGAGGGAGGATTTTTCCTATGGTTTGAGTCAAGATGGAGACTCGATTCGCTTCTTCGAAACTCCTACACCATCGCAGGCCAACGGAGAAGGTATACTAGGCTTTGTCAAGGATACGAACTTCAGCCATGATAGAGGCTTTTATGATCGTCCCTTCGATCTAGTTATTCGGACTACAACTAAGGATGCGGAGATCTACTACACGACCGATGGCTCAAAGCCTTCATCTCAAAACGGTACACTTTACGATGGACCAATCACTATTTCTACAACCACTACACTCCGTGCTATTGCATTTAAAAGCGGATACATCCCCACAAATGTAGATACCCAAACATACCTATTCCCCGCCGACGTATTGAGACAGTCTAATACCCCTTCTGGATTTCCTACCAAGTGGAATGGGCATCCCGCAGACTACGAAATGGATCCAGAAGTGGTCAATGATCCACGTTGGAGTAAGGATATCTTAAACGATCTTCTTACCATCCCTTCCTTATCTCTCGTTCTCGATCGCGATGATATGTTTCACGCACAGAATGGTATCTATCCAAAGGGCGAAAGTGTAGAGAAGGCCACCTCTGTGGAGTTGATCCATCCCGACGGTAAAAAAGGCTTTCAAATTGATGGATCTGTTCAAATTGCTGGTGGTAGTAGCGTTAATCGCTGGAAGAGCGAGAAACTGTCTATGCGTCTAAAATTCACATCCGAGTATGGTCCTTCCAGTCTCAAACACCCTGTTTTTGGAGAGGATGCGGCACAAGAATTTGATACATTGGTAGTAGATGCACGTCTAAATAATGTTTGGTCCTATGGTGGTGGTGCTGATCCTGTAAACCAGCGAAGACGAGGCCAGTATCTTCGGGATCAATACGCTGCAGATCTTCAGCGGAAGCTTGGTGGCGTAGCTCCGCATGGGTTCAATATACACTTATACATCGACGGCTTGTATTGGGGCTTGCATACATTGCATGAACGTCCTGATGAAAACTTTGTTCATCAATACCGAGGTGGTAGTCCTGATGACTATCATGTCATGAAGCACCGAACTTCAACCGTTGTCCATGGCGACAAGTCCGCTTATCAGTCGCTTGTAAATACCGCCAATCAGAACCTTGCTGTCGAAGCTAACTACGAAAAAGTCCTTCAACTCCTCGAGCTTGAACCCTTCATCGAGTATATGTTGGTCAACTTCTACCTCGGTAATACTGACTGGGGACACCAAAACTGGTATGCTTCCACACACACAACGGATCTAGCCCGTAACTGGCGTTTTCACAGCTGGGATGCTGAGCACATAATGGAAAGCCTGAACCAAAACGCTGTCACTCGTAACAATAATGGTGGGCCTACTCGTATTCATCAGCAGTTGAAGGCTAATCTCGAATACAAAATGCTCTTTGCAGATCTTGCCTACAAGCACATGTATCATGATGGCATTCTCAGCCCTACCAATGCCGCGGCTCACTACCGATACAAGGCTTCGATTATTGAGCGTGCTGTCATTCCCGAATCTGCGCGCTGGGGAGACAACCAACGGTCGCAACCATACACGCAGATTGACTGGATCGCTGAGCGTAACAACCTTTTGAACAACTACTTTCCCAAGCGTCGTGACATTGTCGTTCAACAACTTCGAAATGACCTTGCCTACCCCTCCATCGATCCCCCTTCCTTCAGCCAAAGGGGAGGAGAAGTAGCTATGGACTATGCGCTTACTCTCTCTGCAGAAAAGGGAGACATTTACTACACAACAGATGGGTCGGACCCAAGGAACAAAGGGGGTTCCATCTCAGATACTGCTAGCCTTTATGATACTGGAATCCCCTTAAATGGACCCAGTACCCAAATATATGCTCGTGTTCGCCTTGGTTCGGAGTGGTCAGCTATTGATAAGGCCACTTTCATAGTCGAGCCAACCAAGCCCAGTCCAACTTCTCTTGCCATAACTGAAATTCTCTACGACCCTATTGCCGCTAATGAAAACGAAATAGTTGCAGGTTTTGAGGATGCCGACTTTGAGTTTTTAGAAGTCCGCAATCTTCACAACACTCAACCGGTCAAGTTGGCTGGGCTCAGATTTACTGAAGGTATTGAATTTAGCTTCCCTTCAGAATTAGTTCTCGACCCTGGTTCTTACGCTGTACTAGTTGCCAACCGCCGAGCTTTTGAATCCAGGAATGGCTCGAAATCCACCATACTTGGAGAGTTTAAGGGCAAGCTCAGCAATGGTGGAGAGACTCTCCGGCTCATTACTTCAGAAGGATCTGTGGTGCAGAGTTTTCGTTATAATACCGGTAGTGAGTGGCCAGCGGGTGCCGATGGAGAAGGCAAATCTATTGTACTTCTCGATCCTGAGTCCCAACCAGATCCATCCGACCCCTCGAGTTGGAAAGCTAGTTCAGAGGTTGGTGGTAGTCCCGGAGAGCAGGAGTCTTCCACAGTTTCAGATGAGGATACGGATGGTCTTCCTGACGAATGGGAGACGAATTTTTTCGGCAATACAAACCAGTCGCACGATGGCGATTTTGACAAGGATGGTCTCCCAAACCTTCTTGAGTTTGCTTTCGGATCCAGTCCAATAAACCCTTCGGATAAGGTTTTACCTGAAGTCGGTCTTTCTGGAGATGGTTATGTTACCTTGACTTGGAGCAGTCCAGAATCAGCAGGTAATCTGATATTCAGCGTTGAAACTTCTGTCGATCTAAAGACTTGGATTAGCGGACAGACCACTTTAGTTGATTCCAACACTGCCAACGGGATAACTAAAACAACGGTACGTGATAACCAGTCTAATACAAATACAGGGGTTCGCTTTCTTCGCTTGGTAGTTACCAGCCAGTAAGAAGATTTTGGACTTACAGGTTAGTTGCTTGCTTCCTCATAGCTGTATTTCCCCTTGCGCACGTCCTGCGTAACCTTTACATTAAAGTTCTCCCCTAAACCGAAAACTCGGTGATGAGACGCGTTACCTGGCACATTCCCTTTTTGCTTGCTGGCGCCGCCCTTTTGAACGGCGGTGTTGTACATCGATATAGTTTTAACGGAGAAGGTAAGGGTGCGATTGATAGCATTGGTTCCAAAAACGGTTCCATTACAGGAGGTGCAACGTTAAAGGAAACGGGCTACCTAACGTTAGACGGGGTTAATGACCAAGTCGAACTGCCAGCGGGTCTAATTTCCAACCTTTCAAGCACCACTATTGAAGCCTGGGTCAATTGGAAGGGACCATCCACCTCGCAGTGGACAAATGTATTTCTTTTTGGCAACGGCTCAAGCCACTGGATGTACCTCTCTCCTAATGCCCAGAAAAAGGCGCGCTTTGCTATCGCAGGTGGAGGCGCCGAACGTAAGGCTTATGCCACCGCGCCAATTGCTGCTGATGGAGAAAGCATTACCCACCTTGCTGTGGTAATCGATGGAGGTACAGACTCTGCATACTTCTATATCAACGGTATTCAGAAGGGATCTGTTAAGCGTGTGCCGAGTCTCTCAACATTCGAGGATACTGCCAACTTCATCGGCAAACCGCTTGCCCCAGGCTTCCCGACGTTCCACGGCGACATTCATGAAATCCGTATCCACGACAAACCACTTCAGCCCGAAAAAGTACAGAAGAGTATGCAATTCGGGCCAGACATGTTGTTAGGCCCCGTTATCAATCTTTTTCAAGTCGATAAAGAGGTGGTTAGGAGCAACGACGAAGTAGCATTCACTTGGAACGTCTCGCCTAATGCCACTGTGTCTATTGAGCCTTCTGTTTTGAATGAAGGCAGTAGTACAGGATCAATAAATGCACGTGTTGCAGAGTCCACTAGTTTCAACCTGATAGCTAGGGATGAAGATGGTACTCGCTCTAGCAAAATTATAGTTGTTGTAGATGATCGACCGATCATCAATGAGTTCTCTGCTGAAGTTGGTTCCATTCAGAAAGTTGGCGAAGAGTTTGAACTATCTTGGGACGTCTCCCACGCCGACTTTCTACAGGTGAAGCCAGATGTGTCGACCCTCTCTGGTGGAACAGGCAAGGTTAGTGTCCCACTATACGCAACTACGCTATACACACTCTTTGCTCGTAACCGACACGGTTCTACCTCTGCCAGTATTGAGGTGAAGATGCCCGAGACTGGTCCTCTCAGGATTTCTGAGTTTGTAGCTGATAATGATGAAGCTCATGCTGATGATTTCGAAGAATTTTCCGATTGGATCGAAGTGCTGAATACCTCAGACTCTACGCAGGACTTATCCCGCTGGTCTCTCTCTGATTCAGAGGAAAATCTAAAGAAGTGGACTTTTCCCACTGGCACGACCCTTGTCCCAGGCGCTCGAATAGTTATCTACGCCTCCGGTAAGAACATCAAGGGACCCGGAGGTAAACTTCATTCCAATTTCAAGCTCGATCCTGACAAGGGTGGCTTCCTCTCGCTTACCCGTGATGACGGTCTTGTTGGTTCCATTTTCTTTGATTATCCCCTCCAGCGAGAGAATGTCTCTTACGGTTATCTCGAGTCGGGAAAGCTTCCAAGCGGAGGAAAGAAAGGCGACCGAGCCTACTTCACCACTACGACTCCTGGTCAAGCAAACACCGATGGTTATATTTCCTATGTTAAGGATACCAAGTTTAGTCACGACCGTGGCTTTTATGAAAACCCTTTCACCTTGGAAATAACTACAAGCACTACTGGTGCCTTGATATACTACACATTAGATGGTTCTGAGCCTTCCGCATCCAACGGTATCAAATACACGAGCCCTTTTGTCGTTTCGACCACAAGCTGTGTTAGAGCGCGCGCCTACCTCGATGGTTACCATCCCACCGACATCGATACTCAGACATACGTTTTCCTTGCAGATGTGATTAGGCAATCTCCCTATGGCCAAGCACCATCTGGTTGGCCTGCATCCGGAGCTAATGGCCAGATGATGTCTTACGGTATGGATCCTGATATTGTGGGTAGCTTCAATTCTGTTTCTGAAGTCACAAACTCTCTTAAGGCCGTTTCTACTATGTCCATTGTCACTGACTTGGATAATCTTTTTGATGCCTCGAAAGGCATTTACGTCAATGCTGGTCGAAAGGGTATCAACTGGGAACGCCCAGCTTCTCTTGAGCTTATACATCCTGATGGCTCAAAGGGATTTCAGATCAACATGGGCTTGCGCATGCGTGGCGGTTACAGCCGTACGTCCCGAAATCCTAAGCATTCCTTTCGCATTTTCTTTCGTGGAGCTTATGGGCAAGGCCGCCTCAAGTACCCGCTCTTCGAAGACGAAGGCGCAGATCGTTTTGACAAGTTTGATTTCCGTACCTCACAAAACTATTCTTGGGCTTTTGGTGGGCCCAATAAAAACACTATGGTACGTGAAGTTTTTTCCCGAGATACTCAAGGTGCAATGGGCTGGCCTTACACCCGTAGTCGCTACTATCATATCTACTTGAATGGTGTATACTGGGGGATTTTTCAGACTCAGGAGCGAGTCGGGCCGAACTTTTGCTCAGATTATCTTGGGGGTGACCCCGAGGACTATGATGTCCTTAAGCAGGGGGACAACCGTGACATGTTTGCGAGCTCTGGAAGTCTCGATGACTACTACAAATTTTGGGAGCAGGCTAATGCAGGCTTTGCCACTGATGCGGCCTACTATAAAGCGCAGGGCCTTCAGCCTGATGGTGTAACTCCTAATCCCGACTTTCGTAAGTATCTGGATCCTGATAATCTTATCGATTACATGATCATCACCTACTGGACCGCAGACCGTGATGGTCCAGGTTCAAAGTACACCCGTCCTCGACCCAACAACTATTATTGCTTCTTTAATCGCAATAACCCCGATGGCTTTAAGTTTATGGAGCATGACTCTGAGCATTCGCTTGGCGCCAATGTTGAGGATATGGTCAATCCGCTCCTAACTAACGATCCTCGCACTTTTAAACGGGAGTGGTTCAACGCTCATTGGCTCCACGAGAGGCTTACCGATAATAAGGAATATGTCGTTCGTTTCTACGACCGAGTCTACAAGCACCTTTACAATGATGGCGTTCTAACTGCAGCCAATAGCATCCAACGTCTTGATAAACGAGCTGCCCAGATTGATCAGGCAATTATCGCTGAATCTGCTCGCTGGGGAGACCAGAAGACACATCCTCCGAGAAACCGGAATAACTGGCTCTCCGATGTTCAAGCTGTTCGCAATTGGATAAATAATCGAGAATCCACTTTTCTTGGGCAGCTTAGAGGGCACAACTGGTATCCTGCTACACAGCCTCCAAGCCTCAGCCGCAATGGCGGGGAGGTTCCTGCTCAATACAAGTTGTCTCTGTCTTCCAACCAAGGCACGATCTACTACACACTTGATGGAACTGATCCTAGAGCTAGAGGGGGAGCGCCTTCTTCTGCCGCCCAAAAATATTCAAGTGCTATAACTTTGATCGGCCCTCGAGTTGTGGTGCGTTCCCGCGTTCTCAATGGCAACGAATGGAGCCCTTTGCGAGAAACACCTTTTCTTGTCGGCTCTCAACCTGCCACTGCTCAAAACCTCGCCATTACTGAAATCAACTACAACCCATCAGAACCTTCCTCTCAGGAACTGACTGCTGTGCCTGATATTGATGGCCAGGCTTTTGAATATTTGGAGCTTCAAAATCTGGGTTCTAAGGCGATAAGTCTCGGAGGAGTAAAGTTCGTTGATGGTGTTAACTTCACTTTTGGAGATCTTGAACTACAAGCCGGCAAAAATATTCTCATTGTAAAGAATCAGTCCGCATTTGAAGCCCGTTACGGTACTAGTCTTAACATCGCCGGAGAGTATGAAGGAAGTCTTCGAAATTCTGGAGAAACATTGGAACTTGTGGGTAGCTCTGGTGTACAAATCCGAAAATTCAGTTACGGAGATAGTGGTTCTTGGCCGGGCCGAGCCGATGGAAAAGGATCCTCGTTGGAGATCATTGATCCCAGGGCAGATGCTGATTCTGGTTCTAACTGGCGTAGTTCTAGTGAAGTTGGTGGTACTCCTGGAAATGAGGGTTCTGGTCCGGACAACCGCATCGTTATAAATGAAGTGCTCACCCATACGGACTTGCCACTGAAAGACTCCATTGAATTATTCAATACAACTAGCACTTCCATCAACATCAGCGGTTGGTTCCTGAGTGACAGTGATACTGACTTCCGAAAATTTAAGATACCATCTGGTTCCGTATTACCTGCTAGTGGTTACCTTGTCTTTACTGAAGACCAGTTTAATCCAGATCCAGAAAATCCTCTGGCGGATGGCTTTGCGCTCAGTAGTTCAAAAGGGGACCATGTATGGCTCATGCAATCGGATGCTGACGGCAATCTCCAGCGCTATGTTGATCACGTTGATTTTCCCGCAGCAGCCAACGGCGAATCTTTTGGACGTTGGCCAAATGGCACAGGCAAACTAGTCCCAATGGCAACTCGTTCTCTAGGGCAGGCAAATTCAGGTCCGCGTGTTGGTCCTCTTGTCATCACGGAAATTCAATACAATCCTCATACTGGTGTGAATGCAGAGGAATTCATTGAAATTGCTAATCCAACTAATGAAGCAGTGCCACTTGCTAACTGGAAATTACGTGGTGGAGTTGATTTTGACTTTCCAGCGTGGGCAATCCTACCTGCTGGTGGACTAGCCGTTCTCGTTGGTTTCGACAGCGACGATCCCTACAAGGCTGCTGATTTTAAGGACGCCTACGATATCAAGAAACCCATCACTCTCCTTGGTCCTTGGACGGGTGGTAACCTAGACAACGGCGGCCAGTCAATTCGGCTTCTTCGCCCAGACAGCCTTCAGGAACCAGAAGGCAAAAAATCATTTTACCCCGCGATTACTGAGGATTCCGTAGAGTATGACGATCTCGCTCCTTGGCCGCCTTCTGCTGACGGTAACGGATCTTCGCTGAACAGAAAATCTACCTCTCGCTGGGCGCAGGACCCTGCAACCTGGGAAGCGCTAGTTCCATCCCCGGGG